>CAYYNI010000195.1:0-3969 GCA_964472765.1 uncultured Thermotogaceae bacterium
CTTCGGCCTCTTCCGCGTCAGGGAAGCGCTCTCCCGCTGAGCTACACACTCAAATTACAACTATTGTATCATACACATCTTTTTATGTCAAGGATTCAAAGGGACAGGGATGAAGCCCTGTCCCTTTGTTGTATTTATCTCAGTTTTGATTCAAGAGCCAGTATTTGCGGGTAAGTCATGCCGGCTTTTTCCATCAGGTATTTCATCGCCACATAACCCACGTTGTCATCTGTGACTTCATTTCCGTTGTTGATGGATTTAAAAATTCCTTTAATGATATTTTCAACGGCCTCATAGGCTTTCGTTCCCTTTTCTACATGATAATAGTTTTCGTATGATTTGACATAATCAGCATAAATCTCGTCCACCGTTGCACCCATAATGGCTCCTAAAATGGCTACGGTCATTCCCGCTCTATCTTTGCCTTCCACACAATGGACCAGATATGGCGGGGTTTTTTCAATCATAAACAAAAGCCCTTCCTTTAGTTTCGCTGCAAACTCATCACTTAATAGGTCAACACCCATATTCAGATTAATCATGTTGCCATCTGCTTTTATTGAGGCATAAACATCTGAATAGCTTAAGAATTCAGACAATTCTTCATCAGAGTCTGATAGGTTGACGACCGTTTTGATTCCAGCTTTTTCCACCAGCTGGCTGGCATAAGGGGCCCTGGAATCATCTATAGAAGGATGACATGATCGGTAAAGCCTGTTTAAGGCTATTTTACCCATAGTTACCGCTCGAAAATTGGCAAACACTGCATCGGAAGCGTAATCCTCTCTTACATCGGTTCTCACCAAATTCCTGATTTCCAATTCTTCCAGATAAGAGCCTTTTTCAACCAGTTCAAACGAAACCGCTGAACCCACTTCCAGGGAATACGTCTTGGCAAAATTGGCGTAATTCAAGGCCATAGAAACACGAGAACCGGAAAGTCTGACCAAGGGATTTCCCCTGTCAACATCCCCATACGTTGTAACGAATGGAGCCTGAACGGATTGCTCTCCCATTGAAATCAGGAGTATATCTCCCAATTCAAAACCTGCCGCTAAAAACTCGGCTTCAGGAATATCCGTGTGAACATTGCCGTATTTGTCTATTTCGGCAACTGCTCCAGAAACAGAAGCAAAAATCATAACAACCGCTAACATGAAGATTGAAATCACCAATGCTTTTTTGTTCATAAAATCCCTCCTTAAATTCTAAATTGCTTTATTGATTCTGAATCTTTGCCCATGTATCCTTGAGTGCCACTGTTTGATTGAATACAGGATTTTCTTTGGTACTGTCAGAATCGGTACAAAAATACCCTTTTCTTAAGAATTGGAAACGCTCCCCGGGTTTGGATTCACTCAAAGCCGGTTCAACGAAACAATTGTTGATCACCACCAACGATTGCGGATTCAAATAGTCTTTATAGGTCTTTCCTTCTTCCATATCCCGCATATCTTTTAATGTAAAGAGTTTATCATAAACCCTAATTTCAGCTTTTTTCGCATGGGCAGCACTCACCCAATGAAGCGTCCCTTTTACCCTCCTGCCATCCGGAGTGCCGCCACCTTTGGACAGAGGGTCATAAGTACAAATGAGCTCTTTAATCTCGCCATTCTCATCTTTTATGACCTGTTTGCAAGTGATGTAATAAGCAAACTTTAAGCGGACTTCGTTTCCAGGTGACAATCTGAAGTACTTTTTAGGCGGATTTTCCATAAAATCCTCCCGCTCGATGTACAATTCTCTGGTAAAAGGAATCTGCCGAGTACCGTCATCCGGATTTTCGGGATTGTTCTCTCCCTCAAAATACTCCACCTGATCTTCAGGATAGTTTTCAATCGTCACTTTGATGGGATCCAAAACAGCCATCATTCGGAAGGTCGTCTTGTTTAATTCCTCCCTTAACACATGTTCCAAAAATTCATGATCCACCAGGCTGTTGGCCTTGGCCACTCCAATCTCGTTGACAAACTGTGCAATGGCACTGGGTGTATACCCTCTTCTTCTCAAACCGGACAACGTAGGCATTCTGGGGTCATCCAATCCCTCAACAATCTGAGTATTAACCAATTCCAGCAAAAGCCGTTTACTCATCACGGTGTAACTAAGCTGGAGCCTGGCAAATTCATACTGATGGGGAATACTTGGTACACTAACATTCTGAATAAACCAATCGTAAAGAGGTCGATGGTCTTCAAACTCGATGGAACACAGCGAATGGGTGACACCCTCAATGGCATCTTCATAACCGTGTGCAAAATCGTACATGGGATAGATACACCATTTATCACCGGTTCGATAATGTTCTTTCTTGAGAATCCTGTACATGATGGGATCACGCATGTTGATATTGGGATGCGACATATCGATTTTGGCCCTTAAAACAGCTTCTCCTTCTGAAAATTGTCCGTTACGCATCTGCTCAAAAAGCGTCATATTCTCCTCAACCGTTCGGTTTCGGTAGGGTGATTCTCTTCCGGGCTCTGTGAGTGTACCCCTGTTCTCTCGTATCTCGTCAGCTGTCTGATTGTCGACATAGGCCAACCCTTTTTCGATCAATTCAATCGCCCATTTGTATAATTGTTCAAAATAATCAGAGGCATAACACAATTTGTCCCATTGTGCCCCCAACCATTGGATATCCTTTTTCATGGATTCCATGTAGTGAATCTCTTCTTTTTCAGGATTGGTATCGTCAAAACGCAGGTTAAACTGGCCACCGTATTTCTTTGCCATCCCATAATTCAGTAAAATTGCTTTGGCGTGCCCGATATGCAATTGGGCATTCGGCTCGGGCGGGAACCTGGTTACAACCTTTTTGACCTTTCCCGTTGATAAATCTTCCTCAATGATTCTTTCGATAAAATTCTTTGACTTTTCTGAATCTACTGCCATCAATAAATACCTCCTAATTTCACCCTTCTATTTGTCTTTACTCATTTTCCATGGAACGATTGGTTTACATTGAATTTCACAATGATTATTATACTCGATAATCTCAAATATTCAAAACATGGCGGTTGAAACTATCAAGGAAATACGATATAATCTACTGTAAATAGACAGTATATATACAGGGGACGAGAGATGGACAAACATCAAAGAAGACAACGCATCATCCAGGTATTATGTGAATCAAATTACCCCATCAGTGGAGAAGCTCTATCTGATTTGCTTCAAGTCACGAGGCAAATCATTGTCAAAGATGTGGCAGAAATGAGAGCGGATGGAACCCAAATCTTATCCACTTCTAGGGGCTATTGTTTAGATAAAAAAAAGGGTATACGAAAAATCATCGCAGTCAGACATTTGCCTGAGCAAATCAAGGATGAACTGGAAATCATCATTCGAAATGGGGGGGCTGTTGTGAACGTGATGATCGAGCACCCTGTTTACGGAGAAATCAGGGGAGATATCAACATCAGCTCTATCAATGAGCTGTTTAAATTCATCGCATTAGTTGAGGGCAGTCAAGCTAAACCTTTGTTATCTGTTTCCGAAGGTGGTGTACACTTACATACTATTGAAGTGCCATCGGAGGAAAAATATCAACAGATCAAAAAAGAACTAAAAGAGAAAGGCTTTTGGATTTAAAAAATAACTCATTGGAGGCAAAAATGATTATCGACACGGTTATTGAAAAATATGTACCCAGAAAAAAACAAACCATTTTACTCGTATTGACTTCGCTTCAATGGATGCTTGCCGCAGCTGGTGTAATGGTGATGTCCCTAACATTGCCGTCTGTGTTGGAGCAACTTCCAGGAAGTAATCTTATGAAAGGGACAATGGCTAGCTCGGTCTTTTTGGGCATGTTGTTTGGAGCACTGATTTCAGGGTTTTTGTCCGACTTGTTCGGCAGAAAGTACACGAATATCATCTTTTTAATGGTTGCAGGACTGTTTTCAGCCATGACCGGATTGGCTAAAACTGGTGAGCAATTTGCCCTTTTCAGATTACTCTCAGGAT
>CAYYNI010000196.1:0-3961 GCA_964472765.1 uncultured Thermotogaceae bacterium
TTTTAAGAAAACCATACAAGGCAAATTTATAGAATTGAACGTTTTTTTGAATCATTTCTCATCCTCATCCCCAATATCTGATTATGAGATTATAACACGTCCACACAAACGATGAATGGGCTGAAAACAGTTAAATACAGACGGTTGGAGTTTCAGTCAAAAAAGTGGTATGATTAAGCGTTAGGTGTATTCTGTCTGAACAATAGTTTTTATCATTCCAAGCATAGGTGATCATATGAAAGTAACATTGATAAACGGTTCATTAAAAGACATACACGAATCCTTCGACAAACAGTTTGACCATTTTCATCAACAGCTGACTCAATGCTGTGAGAACATCCGTGTAGCGCATTTCAATCTCAAGCAGATGGTCATTCGGCAATGTATCGGATGCTTTAACTGTTGGACGAAGACACCCGGCAAATGTGTGTTAAAAGATGATGCGGAACGCTGCTTAATTTCAATCATTCAATCCGACCTGGTCATTTTTGCCTCGCCGTTGATGATGGGGATGACAACCGGGCTAATGAAACGGCTCAACGATAGGCTGATCCCCCTGATTCACCCCTATTTCAGTGTTGTTAAAGGGGAAATTCACCATCGGTACCGATACGATCAATACCCTCAAATAGCCGTCATATACGACCCTTCACCGGAAGACACCCCTGAGGATATTGCCCTATGCCGACAGATTTATGAGAGGCTGGCCATCAATTTCAAGACCGATCTGGCATTTTTTCAATCCATACAGTCTGTTCTTTCTGAAAATAATCCGACCCGGTTCATCAATGTTGAACCGAAAGCTCAAAAGAGGGGTGTCCTATGAAACTGCTGGCTATTAACGCTTCTCCCAGGGGGAAAGCCTCCAATACCAAAAGGCTGCTGGATTATTTCACCAAAGACATGCACCAATCTTCCGTCAATATAGTCCATTTAAAGGAATTTTATGATAAAGAAAACTTCCCGTCGCTATTGGAACAAACCGCTGCTTATGATTACATTCTGATTGGTTTTCCCCTCTACGCCGATTGGACACCGGGTTTTGTCAAGGAATTTTTGGAGTTCATGGGACAAAACCGAGAATCGTTCAAGAATAAAAACCTGCTTTTTCTCATTCAATGTGGTTTCCCTGAATCGCATCATTGCAGGTATGTGGAACAATACTGCCAACGATTCACCAGGCGATTAGGTTCCCACTATGCAGGATCCATCGTCAGGGGCGGATCAGAGGGAGCTCGCCTAATACCCAAAAAATTCTTCAAAGATGCTCAGCGACTTAGTGAGTTGGGAAAGGTCTTTGAAACGGAAAAACAGCTGGACGAACAGTTGCTGAAAACCATTGCCCACCCCGAAAAGTTGACGGGGTTCAGCTTGTTGCGAATGAAACTCATGTTGAAATCACCGTTTGCAAATCTGTACTGGAATGCACAGCTGAAAAAAAACGGTGTCTTTAAAAATCGGTTTGACAAGCCTTATCAGCAATAAACGTTGAAAGCGATCCGGTCATGCTGATTAGAATGTGCAACCTTATTTCAAAAGGGAAAGGTGGATGAACGTGTCTATTATCGCTATGATACTGGTTTCTTTTACATTAGCAGTGGTCATCTTCATACTCTTTCTCATCGCCTTTTTCCGTTACAGCCGAACCTTCTCTCAAGCTGCCCCTGATGATAAACGCCCATTACAAGCCGTCATGAGAGAAAAAGCATCCGAGGCCCAAAACACCGATCTGATCAGTCAACAAACGCAATGGCAACAAAGACTTCAAACCATCCGGGAATCGGAGGAATTGATTCAGATTCAACAGAGGCAAATGGAAATTGACAACCGAAAATTGGTTGAAGCACAAGAACAGCTGAATCATCAACGGCAATGCATCGAAAACAGAGAAAGGGCACTGGAAGACGCCCGAATCGTTCTGCAAAAGCAAAAAGAAGAAATTGACCGGATGAACACCCACAAAAATGAATTTATGACCAATATGTCTCATGAACTGAAAACACCGCTAAACAGTATTCTGACACTGACACAAGTACTCATCAAAAACAAGGAAGACAATCTGAGCGATAAACAGCTTCAGTTTTTGAGAACCGTTCATTCATCCGGAAAAACGTTGCTTTCTCTGATCAACGATGTACTGGACGTTGCCAAAATAGAATCGGGGAAAACCGAGACATTTATCGAGCCTATCGAAATAAACGCCATCAAAAAGGAAATCTCAGAAACCTTTTATGCGGAGCAACTTACCAGAAACATCTCCTTCGACATCGAAATCGAAGATCACGTCCCCGAAATCATCTATTCGGACAAAAAGCGCTTGTTGCAAATTCTGAGAAATATCCTGGCAAATGCCTTTAAATTCACCGAAAAGGGATATGTCAAATTTAAAATTCTGAATCACGATCCTTTCCCTTCCAGCTCAACGGCCATGCTCAGCCCGGAGAATTACCTGGTCTTTTCCATTGAAGACACCGGGTTGGGCATCGCAGCGGACAAACAAGAGGTGATTTTTGAGGAATTTGTTCAAGCTGACGGATCCACCACAAGAAATTACGGCGGCACCGGTTTGGGATTGGCGATTTCACAAAAACTGACAAAACTACTTGGCGGAGAAATCAAGCTGAAAAGCGAACTGGGAAAGGGGAGCACCTTTAACGTTTATTTACCCATTTCCAGAAAAGAAACCAGTCCCCAAGCCGATCATGTCAATGCGGCGTTATCTCTTGAACAATCCGTCGGGGATCCGTCCCAACCACAATCCTTCGCTTATGATGAAGATAGCCTTAAAAGAATCATGAAGGGAAAAAGAATCGTGATGATCACCAACAACATGAAATACCTCTTTTTGCTGACCAGTTTTATGGAACAGTTCAAGGCCGTTGTCAATGGTACAACCAATCCGGCAGAGGGCGTGGGAAAATTGTACAATCATCCGGATGCGACATTTGTCATTTTGGATGAGTATATGGCTAGGGAGAATCAATACCAAACCCTGTCGGAAATTTCGTCTCATGAACAGTCAAAAAAAATCCCTCTGGTGATCCTTCCGCAAAGCGACCGTTCAGAGAAGGCGTTAAAGGAAGAATTTTCAGATTACAACATCGCCTGTATTTTCCCCAAGGCATTTGAAAAGAACACGATTATGAAGGAAATCTCAACCCTGATTTAAAAAAACCTAGAAAGAAAAGGTGTGATGCCATGAGAAAAATCAATATTTTAATCGTAGACGATATTCCCGCCAATCTACTGGCCTTGGAAAGCATTTTGGAGCAGCCCGCATTGAATATCATCAAAGCCAATTCCGGGCCTGAAGCCTTGGCATACCTTTTGGAACACGAGTTCGCCCTGATCCTTCTGGATGTACAAATGCCCAACATGGATGGCTTGGAATTTGCGGAGCTGGTGCGTGGCACCCAGAAGACAAAACATGTTCCCATCATCTTCATCACAGCCAATGACCAAGACATGGATACCATCCGACGGGCCTATTCCATCGGAGCGGTGGACTTTCTGTTCAAACCCTTGGATGAAATCATTCTGAAAAATAAAGTCCAGGTCTTTTTGGATCTTTATTCCCAGCGGAAAACACTGGAATTTTTGTCATCTTTTGACGGGTTGACGGGTATTACCAACCGCCGCTATTTTGATGAACACCTGAAGGTGGAATGGCAGAGGGCTTACGAAGATTCTTCACTATTGGGCTTGATCATTATAGACGTGGACCATTTTAAACTATACAACGACAATTACGGGCATTTGGCAGGAGACGACTGCCTAAAAAGAGTGGCTGACTGCATTTCCAAATCCCTGAAACGCTCCACCGATTTTGTTTCCAGATACGGTGGTGAAGAATTCGCCGTTATCCTTCCCGGAGCAAATTTCAGCAGTGCCATGCGAATTGCCGAAAACATCCGTAAAGACGTGGAATCGTTAAAAATTCCGCATGAATTGTCCGAAGCCT
>CAYYNI010000197.1:0-3910 GCA_964472765.1 uncultured Thermotogaceae bacterium
CCCCCGGATAAGTCCATCAGTCACAGGTCCTTAATTATGACTGGAATTGCCAAGAGCCGATCAATAATTAAGAATATTCTAGAATCTGATGATATTAAAAGTTCTCTTAATGCCATGCAAAAACTTGGGGCCAGTATTTCGGGTGATTTTGATCAAATGACCATTATTCCCTTTAATCACCCGAACAGTGCCCAGCTGAATTGTGGAAATTCAGGAACAACGGCAAGATTGCTTTCAGGTGTTGTGTCTTCCTATGAAGGGACATATGAATTTTTAGGAGATGAATCGTTATCTGCCCGACCAATGAAAAGAGTATCAGAGCCCCTATCCAAAATGGGCAGTCAGTTTTTTTGGGAATCAAAAGAAGGATTTCTGCCTTTTACAATTATGGGGGGGAATCTGAATGGGATTAATTATGAGAATGAAAAAAGAAGTGCACAAGTCAAAAGTGCACTTTTACTTGCGGGATTAAGGGCTGAAGGAACTACAACCGTTCACGAGAAGACGAAAACAAGAGACCATACCGAAAGATTGCTTTCACAAATGGGTGCGGATATCACGATAGAAGATGGCAAAATAGAATTAAGGGCGTCTGAAATCGGAGGATTGGAGATGACCATACCAGGAGATTTTTCTTCCGCTGGTTTTTTTATAGCATTAGCTGCTTGTCATGATCATGCAACCATTGAGATTAAAAACTGTTCTACAAATCCTTCAAGAACCGGATTATTCGAGATATTACGCAAGATGGGAGCTGACATTTCCCTGTCAAATGAGCACAATGATCTTGAACCTTTTGGCGATATCACGGTCAAATCTTCTCGCTTGAAGGGTATTCAGGTTCCCGATTATCTTATTCCGAATATGATTGATGAATTACCACTGGTTGCTTTGTTGGGGTGTCATGCAACGGGGAAAACAACGGTGAGAAATGCTTCTGAATTACGGGTTAAAGAATCCGATCGAATTGCCATTCTTTGTGAACAGTTTAAAAATCTCGGCATTTCAATCACGGAATTTGAAGATGGATTTGAAATAGAAGGACCACAAATGATCAGAGGAGGCATAGCAGAGAGTCATCATGACCATCGTATGGCAATGCTTGCCGGGGTTTGTGGGGCTCTTTCACAGGAAGGGGTTTATGTAAACAATCATGAATGCTGTTCGGTCTCTTTTCCTTCTTTTTTTGAAACGCTAAAAACAATTACCTTTTAAAGGAGGAGATAATGTTTATTTTAAATAATCTGAGCGTTCAAATAGCCGGTGATTCTCATGGGCCGGCTGTATATGCAATTATTGAAGGTTTTCCTTTTGGTTTTTCTCCTGATATCTCTGTGATTAACGATGACCTACGATTGAGACAGACAGGATATGGTCGTGGTGCAAGAATGAAACAGGAAAAAGATACAGCGGTAATTGAATCCGGCATTTGGAAGGGGTTCACAACCAACATGCCCCTTGTCATAAGAATCAAAAACCGAGGAACTTATCCTGAAAGCAATCTGGAAAGAAAGATTCCCAGGCCCGGACATGCGGATTATGCGGCTTATATGAAATACGCTAACCCAGACATGAGAATATACGCCGAAGGTGCTAGTGCCCGTAGAACAGCTGCAACGGTAGCTGCTGGAAGTCTTTGTCGACAATGGCTTTCAAAACTTGGTGTAGAAGTCCTTGGATATGTCCAATCCTGTGGTACGATAGTTGATCCGACGGATTACCAAAATCATGCGATTCATTCACTTCGTGAAAACAGGAATTCTAAAAAGACCTTTTCATTGAACGATGAAATCGATGAAAAGATTAAAAGAGAAATTGATCATTATGCTCAAAGTGGCGATACTTTAGGTGGCAGCGTAAAAGTCCTTATCAGCGGCCTTAAAGCTGGCTACGGTAGTTTTTCTTCAGCCCGTAGCCGATTAGATGCTCTTTTGGCTGGAAACCTTTGTGCGATTCCCTCTGTTAAAGGTTTATATTTCGGAAATACGGAGACTTTTAAAATGTCCGGGTCGAAGGTTCATGACCGATTTAGTGTCGAAAATGGTCAAATCAAAAGGACTTCCAATAACGCCGGTGGTCTTGAAGGTGGGATATCCAACGGAAATCCCATCGCTATTACATTATATTTTAAACCGATTCCTTCATTATCCAAACGAATAGAGTCCATCAACGTTGAAACATTGAATCCCGAACCAGTTGATTACGTCCGTTCGGATGTAACGGCCATTGTCCCTGCGGCTATCGTTTCTGAAGCTGTTACAGCCATTACAGTTATGGATTTTATCCTAAATGAAAAAGAGTGGATAGAGGAGCCTGTGTCATGATAAAACTCTTTCTAATTGGAATGCCTGGAGCGGGAAAGAGCCTTCTGGGTAGGAAATTGGCAGAATTTTTAGGAATAAGTCATATGGATACAGATGATATGGTGGAAAAGAGAGCGGGAAAAGATATTCCGGATATTTTTAATCAATTGGGAGAAAATTATTTTAGAAAAATGGAAGAAGAGGCCTTGTGGGATTGTATTTCCATGAAAGAAGACATGGTTTGTTCTACAGGTGGTGGAATCATTGAAAAAGCAGAAAATAGAGCCGTTTTAGAAAAATTTCCAACGATCTACATCAAAAAATCACTGGATGAATTGTACAAAAATCTTTGCTCTGAATTAGAGAAACGCCCCTTATTGAAAGGTGATTCTAAGGAGAATTTAGAAAAACTATTGCAAAAAAGACAAGAATGGTTTGAACTATTTCCTTCTATCAATTTGGCCCATGGTGATTTTGGATTAAGGGAGCTTGCATCGATTTTATATGAGATCGAAGAAAAAACCCCGCTCGGAAATCAAATAACGGAAAAAAGGATAGAGGGCATCCATCCTGTTGTTATCAAACCTTTTATAGCCAAAAAACACATACAAAAGAGTGAATATGTTATCACCTCAAAAACTGTTTATACCATTTATTCTCCACTTTTCATAAATGAATCGTTGATACTTCCAGATGGTGAATCTGCCAAGAGTCAAGACAATCTACAAAAAATTTGGTCATTCCTAATCAGTAAAACAGTTTCCAGGGAAGAAGTATTAACGGGTTTTGGAGGAGGTACTATAACGGATATCACAGGCTTTGCTGCATCGACCTATAAAAGGGGGATGGTTTTTAATCTTGTTCCAACAACCTTACTGGCTCAGGTGGATGCTGCACTGGGAGGGAAAAATGCCATAAACGTTGAAGGGATTAAAAACGTTTGCGGTACCTTTGCTTTCCCTAAATGCGTCTATATTGATCCTCTTGTTGTTTTTTCTACTGAAATGGGAGAGATCGAGAATGGTTTAATAGAAGGGCTAAAAGTTGCACTATTGGTTCATGAAGATTTGGAAAGTTTAAACGCCCAATTACAGTTGGCAAAACGCATTATTGAAAAACCCGATTTGCTGTCTATGAGTCAATTTATCCAACAAGCCGTTCGAGACAAAATGAAAATAGTCAATTCCGACCCGTTTGAAAAATCCAAAAGAAAATATTTGAATTTGGGTCACTCATATGGACACGTTTTTGAGTCAACTTTCAATATCCCACATGGTAAAGCGGTCGCTCTTGGGATGTTGAAGATGCTTAATGGCAAAAAAGATCCAATGATTCTTGACTATTGCGCTTTTTTTGAAAAGATAGTTAAAAACCATATAGACAGATTAAACATTGTTTGGGATGAAGAAATGCAGAAAAAATTAGTGAATGATAAAAAAAACACGAAAGACGAAATGGTGTTTATTGATCTGGAAAAACCGGGAAATCCTGTTCAGATATTAGTCAAAAAATGCGATATAAAATAAGAAACCCCCTCTCTTTCGAGAGGGGGTTTTGGTCGGGGTGACTGGACTTGAACCAGCGACCTTCAACGCCCCATGCTGACA
>CAYYNI010000198.1:0-3902 GCA_964472765.1 uncultured Thermotogaceae bacterium
AACCGTGAGATTCCATATGCGGTGATCGAAGGACAGCGCAACTTGTATCGGGCAAAGGCATGCGTAGACGTGGCCGTCGTCACGGCCTTGATGAGTGTTTTAATAGCCCCATCCCATCCGGTAACCCAATATGTAGACGCTGTTGGATGTATGATCGTGGCTTTTTATCTCTTATACAGCGGGATTAAGATGATCAGGCAAATTGAAAATACATCGTCGGCTTGATCAGATTAAATCAATTGGATTAATTTTTTAAATGCGGTTGCCATCGGATAGTCAGGAAGCTCATCCTTTGTCACCCAATGCTTTTCTTTTGTTGTACTCATGCGGTTCCCCGAATCGTATGGCTGTGTTGAGGACTCTTGTAATGCTTCCGGGTATTGGATCTCATAAACACTCATCTGCCAAGTTATATGCGTGAAAACATTGTTTGAATCGCCAATTTTTCTGATGTTGATGGGTATGTCCTTCAAAGCGGATAATAATTTCGATTTGGCATCCTCTTGATCGATGCCCTGAGCTGTTGGAAATGCCCAAAGGCCTTTTAAAAGGGGTGTGTCGGTTTTAGTGATCAATATTTGATCAGATCGTCGGATGATTCCCACGGCAATCGGTATCTTTTTATTGATTGGTTTTTTGCTTTTGATCGGCAGCTCATTCTGTATTGAAAGTTGTTTGGCTTGGCATGAGTTGTTTATCGGGCAAATTTCACATTTCGGGTTTTTAGGAAGGCAAATCAGGGCACCCAATTCCATCATAGCTTGATTGAAATCCCGAGCATTTTCGGGGATCAGCTGTCGGATTTTGTTCTCGATGGCCTTTTTATTTTTAACCTCTCCAATATCTGCATGACTGTTAAAAAGCCTCGAATAAACACGTAGAACATTGCCGTCCACGGCGGGTATCTTTTTGTTATAGCCAATGCTCAACACAGCCCCTGCGGTATAAGGGCCGATTCCCGGCAGTTTTAACGCTTGTGCGTAGTCTTCCGGAAATCGCCCCTGAAATTCATCAACGAGAACTTTAGCGCATTTGTGAAGGTTACGAGCTCTGGAGTAATAACCCAGCCCAGCCCACAGACGCATCACTTGTTCTTGTGTGGCTTTTGCCAGGTCAAACACCGTGGGAAAGGCTTTCATGAATCGTTCGTAATAGGGAAGGACGGTGTCCATCTGTGTTTGCTGAAGCATAATCTCGGATATCCAGATATGATACGGATCGCCACTCTCCCTAAAGGGCAGTTTTCTCTGATGAACCTGATACCACATTAACAATGCTTGCTGAAAGTTCATATTATCGGCCATAAAAAAGGGGGACTCACGCACTCCCTTTCACTCCTTCATCTGCTTTATGCAAATAGTCTATCACAGGTCAACGAACTAAAACCTTGTATTCGCCATAACCCGCTTGGTCCATGTCTTCAAAGGGGATAAATCTTAAAGCGGCCCCGTTGATACAGTACCTGAGTCCGCCCTGGTCCTTGGGACCATCGTTGAAAACATGTCCTAAATGGGAGTCGGCGATTTTACTTCTCACTTCGATTCGTTGCATACCGTGTGTGTTGTCTTCTACATACACCAAGGCATCTGAATCGATGGGTCTTGAGAAGCTTGGCCAGCCGCATCCGGAATGAAATTTGTCATCGGAGACAAACAGGGGTTCACCACTGACGACATCCACATAGATGCCTTTTTGGTAAAAATCATCGAATTCGCTGGTGTAAGGCCTTTCGGTTGCGCCATTTTGAGTGACCTGATACGCTAATTCGCCTATTTGGCTTTTGAGCGAATCGTCTTTAGGAATATTCAGATTCAAATCAAATTCCAACAGGGGTTCGTTTGCTGTATTCAGGTTGATGTGGCAATATCCGTAGGGATTTTTATCCAAGTAATCCTGATGATAAGCCTCGGCCTCGAAGAATTGTTGCAGTTCAACGATTTCAATGGCCGTTTTACGCCCTTCTTTTTCTTCATAAGCTTCTATGACCCGCTTAACTCGTAATTGCTGTTCCTGAGTGGTGAAATAAATACCCGATCGGTATTGACTGCCCACATCGTTACCTTGACGATCAACGGAATAGGGGTCGATGATTCTCAATAAATGCAGGATGAGTTCTTCCAGACTAATCACATTCTCGTTATAATCAATTTTAACGGTTTCGCTATGACCGGAACCGTTGATGACTTCACGGTAGGAGGGATTCTCACTCAACCCGTTGGCATAGCCCACCTGCGTTTGTTCCACCCCTTCAACCCGTTTGAAATACCCTTCTACACCCCAAAAACATCCGCCTGCGAAGTAAATGGTTTGAAGATCTTTATACGGTGTGTTGATGACTGACTCTTTTAGACTGTTATTTTCCATGTCATTCTCCTTTTGTTGGTTTTTATTCGTATTGTTTGCAAAAAGAAAAATCATCGATATGATGACGATTATTGCAATTAATAAGGTTATTTTCATTTCAATCGCTCTCCTAACAAAGTTTTACAACTATTATTCTCTCTAATGCTATAGACGTAAAATTTACGTTTTCTTATAAAAGTTTAAGCGTTGATACGATCATACAATTATCCCCAAAATGTTCCTTGAAAGACGCACTCATCCGTCCCTACTTTGTCCACCCTTTTGGGTCCACCTTAGACTGTCCCTATAGGGACCAATTGATTTTTTGCTTTTTTAAGGGATTTCCCCTTTTTTGGAGATGGCGGTTGTTTCGGTCCGGAATATTCATTCAGTGGAATCATGCTATAATAAGAAAATCAAAAGAAGGATAAATTTATGGATAATAGAAAATATTGGATTGAAATTGCTGAATATGATTTGGAAACTGCTTTGATTCTGGCAGGTATCTTTACGTTGGATTTATGTGTCATCAGAGTATCGAAAAAATCTTAAAAGCTATTTTTGTAGTGCGAGAGAAAGAGATGCCACCAAGAATACACAATCTTGCAAGGTTGATTAAATTGACAGAATTACAAGAAGAAATATCCTTTGAGCATCTTGAATTGATTCATGAGTTAAATCCTCTAAAAATTGCGTCAAGATATCCGGATCAGGAATTAGAAATATTATGTGATTTAAATTCTGATTATACAAAAAGGCTTATGGAAAGAACAAGGGGGCTGTTCAAATGGTTAAAGATAAAAACCTTATAATAAAAAATATAAGAAGATATATTGAAGAGTTAAAGAAATATATTACCATCAACACTGTCATTCTCTATGGATCATGGGTAAATGGTAATCCTGGGGAATATAGTGATATTGATTTGGCTGTTTTTTCACCTGATTTTGGGAATCATAAACTGAAAGAACTTCAATTTCTTTCTAAACTCGCTTGGGGAATAGATGAATCAATTGAAGCAATCCCATTCTCAGATAAAAAGTTATCTGATAATGATCCAACATCATTTTGTACAAACATTATCAAAAGTGGAGAAGTTATTGTGTAACTGATGAAGCATACTGCGCTATTAACTGCATTTTAATGGATAATTAGGGCCTGCTGAAAAACTAAAAATTCCGCCCGTAGAGCTGGCGTTGAGGAACACGCCTTAGAAGTTTTGCTTCTCAAAAACTTCAAGGACTGTTTTTAAAGTCCATGCAGCTAAATCAGAAAAAAAGCTCTGTAAATCTTTATTTGTAAGGGCTATGAGTTATTCAGCAGGCCTTAATTCACGAATGGCCTGATTTTTTTTACAAATGAATGTGATGCCCCCTCGATGTTAAAAAGCAATTTCAGTTGTCTTATTAAAAAAATGTTTTCATAATCCAAAAACATGCAAAGCTCGCTTGACATAGAATGCAAAGTCTGCTATACTATCTCTGCAAAGCATGCATTGCAATTTGAGGTGATCTTTTGAAAACGAAGATTAAAGAACTCAGAAAGGAAAGACGGTTGTC
>CAYYNI010000199.1:0-3881 GCA_964472765.1 uncultured Thermotogaceae bacterium
TCTTGCTGATCTCTTCGTAATCCAGTCCCTCAATGTCTCTTAAAGTGATAAAAAGATTGTCTTCTTCTGATAACTCTGCCAAAACGGTTCTAAAATCTTCGATCCTGAACTGCTGTCTAATGTCTTCTTCGATATCAACCTCAGAAGCCGGTTCTGCAACTCCTCCGTTTTCTTCATCCTCAAAATCGGTAAACGTCTCTGATCGCTTAGAATATTTAGCTAAAATATCCTTGCATACGTTAACGGTAATCCGATACAACCAAGTTGAAAAAGCAGAGTCGCCTTTAAACCTTTTGATGCTCTTATAAATCCTGAAAAAAACTTCTTGAATAACATCTTCTACATCATCTACATTTAAATAAGACCTTGCAATTCCACCTACCAAGTTTGCATATTTACTGTACAATAGCTCATAAGCCCACATTTTCTTTTTTTTAAGGGCCTTAACGAAATCTTTTTCAACTTCGCGCATTTCCTGCGGACTTTTTTCTGGATTTTTTTCATTGGAAAACACGCATGTTTCCCCCCTACATAGGTTTAGACTAATAAAACCTGAAAAAGTTCAAATTATTCGCTAAACCAATTAATAATCTCTTGAGACACCCTCACTTTTTCAATGTCATTCACAACGACATGTGGACTTTTCTCCAAAATGACATGCGCCTTCTTTTTAGATGAAATGCCGTTTTCAATGATCTCGAGAACATCTACAGGAACCGTCTGATCTGATTTGGAAACGATAGTGAGACAGTCTGAATGGACTCTTGAAAGTCTCCTTTTCGATAATTTTTGCAGTTTCAACAAATCACTTGCTTTTGTTGGCCAATCATAAGACCAGTATTCGTTCTGAAGCTTTATTAAATATTCTTCTTTGTATTGCTCATTTATTTGTCGTTTGATTTTTTTTCTAAATAATCCGATAACAGGAGTCAAGTATATGTATGGATTGGAAGCTTTTACTGCCGGTGCAGCCAAGGCGATTTTTTTTGGATTAAAGACCGATGCCAGTAACAGGGTTAAAACTCCCCCCATAGAGAGTCCACAACAATATACTTGGGAAAAATTTTGTTTCAGATTTAAATAGGAGTCAATTACCTTTCTCAACCACTGATGGTAATTGGAGTTTAAAAAGTCTTTGTGATTTGTGCCATGTCCTGGTAATCTGGGAATGTAGACGGAAAAACCAGCCTCATGAAGTTTTTGGCCTAAAAACAGCATATCATGAGGAGATCCTGTATATCCATGAATCAACAAGACACACCGATCACTGCCACGGAAAAAATGCTCTTGACATTCACTCGCAATTAATTGAGTATTATGCCCGATATTATCTATCCACATCATAGATTCTGTTCCTTTTTGTGCTCAGTCGACAGATTTACATAGCTTTCTGCATGCTTTTGAAGTTGTTCGACTGAATGGGTCAGGTGTCTTTTCTCGACAGATGGAATTCCGGCATACAGACAGCATCCTTTGCATAGCTGTCCTTCTTTAACTAAAGAGCCGGCTGCGATAATGGCGCCTGATTCAACAACGGATTGATTTAAAAGGGTCGCACTGATTCCAATCAGAACGTTGTCTTTTAATGTGCAACCATGCAATACGGCATTGTGACCAACTGTGCAATTCTTACCAACAATTGTTGGAACACCTGTATCCGTGTGTACGGTAGCATTATCTTGAATATTACTGTTTTCGCCAATCTTGATGGGTGCCATATCCCCTCTTAAAACGGCTCCATACCAAATACTGGCACCTTTTTCTATTACTACATCGCCAATAATAGTGGCTGTAGGAGCAATGAAAGTTTCTGGATGAATGGATGGCTTTTTGCCTTGATAGTTGATAATCATTTTTTCTCCTCCCGCATCTGAGCGTATTCAGCTACATGAAACGTGTTTAACTTACTGTTCGTACTTTCATGCCATTCACAAACAATATCATGAGCGAAATCTTTTTTTAAAAACCCCTGTTCTATTCTTTCCCTAGCGACTTGGTTTCGGTAAATAGAAGGATTAGCCAGAATTTTTAACCTTAAGGGGTTTTCGACAAACAGAACCTCGTCAATAGATGATATCCCGCAAATTCTTTTAATGATTTGATCTATCACAATATCATCTGGCATGGGTTTGACATTAATAAGGGCGATATTTTTTCCAAGGGGGCCAATGATTTTCACATTCGCTAAAGTGGCATGGAAATTGGCGCATTCCAGAATGTCCAAAAGGATTTCATTGGATAAGCACACACTGTGTCCGTGATATTCCGGAACGATCAGCATTTTCAACAAGTGCTTCACTTTACACCCTTCACGGTAAACGGATTCGCCGATTTTAACTCTGGAATCGTCTACCTGATAATAGGCTAATATTTGATGTATGATCTCTTTATTAAGATCTAAAAATGGGGCATACACACCATTCATCAGTTTGAATCCGTATTCTCCCCAACTGTCGGATAAATTAGCTCCCGTTGCTGTTAACAGTTGATGATCAGATGCGGTGCTTTTCACACCGGCCAATTTGACTTTTTTAGTGCAACGATTACATGAAGGGCCATTACTCATAATCTTTTCCTGAGTACTTCGCATGTCAATAAACTGTAGTTGACATCTCATAGCAGCAGCAGTTCTCAAGACGTTTTCCAATGTTTTTGAATAGGTATAAGGTCCGTATATGACATGAATCAAACGAATTTGGTTGCTTCCCAAAGCGTCCCTGCATAAATATGCCAATGCTGTTGAATCCATTCCGCCTGAAAAACCAATGAGCAATGGAAAATGATGGACAGTTTTTATTATATCACTTTTAAGCTTTTCGATGATCTCTGAGACTGAATTCATCTTAGTCAAATATAAAAGCACCTTGAGAGGGAAGCACTTTGTAAACGAAAAACTCCCTATGATAGCGATTCGCATATTGACGATTCAATTCACTCAAAGTGTCAGGTGAAAAATCTTTATGCGTTAAGAAAATGATGCTACCTCCAAATCCCCCTCCCATGATTCTTGCCCCTCGTACAAACGGCATCCGAATCATGGCTTCCACCAAAAAATCAATTTCTTCACAACTACACTCGTAATCATCTCTTAAACTGGCATGTGTCAAGTTTAACAATTGACCCACTTGGTCCTCGTCGCCAACCTCAAGAGCCTTTCGGCAGGAAAGTACCCGTTGGTTTTCAGATAATACATGACGGCTACGCTTGAATTCCGCTTTATCGAGAAGATCTTGATAGTCCATTAACTCATCCAGATTCAATTGTCTGAAAGAGTCTTTACCCAATTTCCTCAAGGCATTTTCACATTCTGATCGCCTTTTATTGTATTCTCCGTCACCGAGAGAATGCTTGACGGAGGAATTCAAGATGTAAAATTGCGATTGTGAAAAATTAATGGGTACATACTCATATTCCATAGTCATGGTGTCCAAAAAAACGGCATGGTCTTTTTTGCCCATAACCGAAATAAACTGATCCATAATACCGCAATTCACCCCGACAAATTCGTTTTCAATTCTCTGAGCCAGCTTATAAACTTCTTCTTGGTCTAAATGCATTCCCATATGATGAGAAATGGCCATGATAGAAGCGACTTCAATGGCAGCACTACTGGATAAACCGGCACCGATGGGAACGTCTGATGAGACTGTAATATGCAGCGGGGGAATATGCAAATTGTAAATCATGGTTAAAAAATAAATCGCACCTTTGACGTAATCGGTCCAATCGTTGGTTTTCTCCATTGCCTCAACTGCAAAGGCCTTTGTTTCATAGCCCGCAGATGCGATCAGATGATAGCGTTCTGTTGAGTCAGATACTCTTACTGTTGTTGCCTTGTCTATTGCGAAGGGCAAAATAAAACCATCATTGTAATCAACATG
>CAYYNI010000200.1:0-3877 GCA_964472765.1 uncultured Thermotogaceae bacterium
ACGGTATTATCGGCGTGAACATCATGGTCGCTTTATCCAATTACAACGATATGGTAAAAACCGCTGTGAAAAACTGTATCGATGTCATTTTTTCAGGCGCCGGGTTGCCCTTGGAACTACCGGGATTGGTGCCAGAAGACTCAAGGACAAAGTTAGTGCCGATCATATCATCTTTAAAAGCTGCCAAGGTAATCATCAAAGGCTGGATGAGATATTTCAACAGATTACCGGATGCTTTTGTACTTGAAGGACCACAAGCCGGGGGACATTTAGGTTTCAAACGAGATTTTTTGGATACTCCACATCAACATTATTTAGAAGAAGTGATCCCCTCTATAAAAGAATTTTTATTAACCATTAAGGAAAAAAAGATACCACTAATTACCGGAGGCGGCGTTTTTTCTAAAAAAGACTCCGATAAACTGTTTGATCTTGGAGCTGATGGCATACAAGTGGGTACTTCTTTTATTGCTACACAGGAATGCGATGCACATCCGGCTTTTAAAGACATCATTATCAATGCGAAAGAGTCGGATATAGAAATAATTAACAGCCCGGTGGGGATGCCGGGAAGAGCCATTAAAAACAAATTTTTAGATGAAGTGCAGCAAGGGATCAAAAAACCTTTTACATGCCCCTATCAATGTATCAAAACATGTAACTTTAAAACAGCGCCTTATTGTATTGCCAAAGCCTTATATTCTGCTTCGATAGGAGATTTTGAAAACGGGTTTGCTTTTTCTGGAACAAACGCCGGAAAAATAGACAAAGTAACAACCGTTTCTGAAGTAGTGGGAAGATATTTTTAACAAAAACAAAAAAAGGGGCAGCTTTTTTGTTTGCCCCTTTTTTTTAAAAGACTGCCAATCACTTTATTCGCTTTTGCGGTATTCTTCCATCAGTTTGTCCGTTTCCTTAATCTTATCCCTTTGTTCTTGCCAAAACTCTTCTGTCATTGTATAGTTTAATTCTTCTACCGATTTACCCTGCTGTTCTACCCAAGTATAGTATTTCAAATTATGCCATCTCTTCCTGACAGCGTATGTTGCTTCCTGGATCCAATCGGTTTTCACACCTTTAAACAACATTTCGTATCGCACTTTAGCCTCGCAAGTATCCATTTGACCGTATTGCTTGTCGAGGTCTTTCATGACCGTTCGGTATCTATCGATATTGTCGGTTGCTATCGTAAATAAGGTATCTTTTTCGTTCATATCGTAGTATTTAGCTGCTTTTATAGCACTATAAAGATTGCAAACACCGGATATTCCAAAAATTTGAGACATCAATTCAACATCTTCTTGTCTAACACCAAGTTTTGAAATGAAATCCATTCCTACCGGATCGGTTAAGAATTGCAATCCCTTTTTAGATTCCACGTCATCCACCGCTACCATTGCATCCATGTTCATCACATTATGAATCCATGTGACGTGTTTGTCTCCAATTCCTTGAATGTCATGGCCGCCATAACCATTACTGATCAATGTGGGGCATTGGATAGGTTCTGAACCAATAATTAGACATTTCGGCTGCTCTTCTTTGATTCGATCACCGCAAGCAATTGTACCTGATGATCCCATTGAGCTGACGACGGCTGAGATTTTTCCTGTTCCAATTCCTTTTGAATGAAGTTCTTGAGTTAGTTCCAACAAAGTATTTCCTGTCACATAATAGTGGAATCTGTAATTACCAAATTCTTCAAACTGATTCAGCACCCTTACTTTTTCGGGGTTTTGAGCCTTTAATTCCTTCGATTTATCATAAATCTCTTTCACATTTGATTCACACCCGGGGGTCGGAATCACTTTGCCGCCATATTCTCTAATCAAATCAAATCTTTCTTGACTCATCATCTCAGGAAGCAAAACAACCGAATCAAACCCCATTCTGCAACCCACCCAGGCTCCCCCGATACCATAATTACCCGTTGATGGCCATATCAATGTATTATAAAAAGGATCTATCTCATTTCTTATCACTTTTTCCATTAAAATGGAGTATGTAGCACCTACCTTGTGGCTCTCGGTTGGAAAATCTTTCCCGTATAAAACAACGATATTGGCATTTACTCCGGTGATTTCTTTTGGCATTACAAAATATCTGATTTTATTATCCGAATCCTTCCAGGTTATATTAAAAAGATTAATTGGGTCAAGAGGGTCTTCCGTCATAGCCTTTAAAGCCCTTTCTCTAATCGGCCGGTCAATCTTTTCAGGGTGTAACATTTCTTCAAAAGTTGGACCTAAGATCTTTTTCTTCATAAATTGCGCTTAATGCGCTTCACCTCCTGTTGGCTTTTAAAGGATTATATCACAAATATCCATGTTATAATTGATCGAAATTCATATAAGGAGGGAACGGTATGAAAGAAATGACTAAAGAATTTTTAATGGCCGCATTTGCTGGTGAATCCGAAGCGCACATGAAATATGTAATATTCGCTGAAGATGCAAAAACGAAAGGGAAACCGGGTTTAGCAAACTTATTCGAAGCAATCTCATATGCTGAGTACGTTCATGCCAAGAACCATTTCAAGGCTTTGAAAAAACTAGGATCCATCCCCGAAAATATTGAGCAATGCATTGATGGCGAAAGTTTTGAAGTGGAAGAAATGTATCCTGTTTATCATGAAGTATCTAAATTCCAAGGCGAAAAAGAAGCTCAAAGATCGACACATTATGCGCTTGAAGCCGAAAAGATTCATGAAGACATGTATAGAAAAGCAAAAAAAATAGCTGAGGATGAAAAGGATTATCCAGCAACGAAAATATTTATCTGCCCAGTGTGCGGTCATACCGTGGAGGAAGAAGTTCCTGAAAAATGTCCAATATGTGGTGTACTAGGAGAGAAATTTAGAGAATTTTCCGTATAAATTAGCGTTTTTGACAATCAATTGTGACTGGGGTTGATTTATGTTCGAATTATTCATCACCGATCTTGACGGAACATTGCTTGATGATAATAAAAATATTTCTGATCAAAATTTTGAAGCCATTAGAAGGTTGCGCAATAAACAAATCGCCTTCAGTGTTTTTACAGGTCGAAACTTTTATTCAGCCTATGAATATTTAAAAGTTTTGAATGTAGAAGGACTCGTGGCTTTACAAAATGGGGCTTTGATTATCGAAATGCCTTCCAGAAAGGTGATCAATGAAATCTATTTGAACACCTCTGTAGCCAGACATATCTATCAGTTAGCTAAAGACAAGAATTTAACCATGATTGCTTATACCGGCTACCACGAAGTAGCAACATCTCCATTAAAAGATATGATAGTTGAGAAAAATTCGAATGATTGTCTTTCTTTCGATCAGTATTTTCAACATAATCAGGAAAGGATCTCTTTTGTAGATTCATTGGATGTTTGTTTTGATAAAAGAAAAGAAATTGGACAATTAGCCCTAATCGGTAATGAATTGGATTTGCGTCATCTGCTACAAAAAGTTTTCGATCTATACAAAAACGAAATCAGTTATGTTTTGTCCCCAATAGGGGATGATTGCGGTTTTTTGGAATTTTTTGGACCGAAAGTTTCAAAAGGAGATGCCCTAAGCCACTTGTTGGAGCGTTACCATACAACTGCAGCGAAAACAGCATTTATAGGAGATAATTTCAACGATCTCCCCTTAATGAAAAAAGTAGGGTTACCCATAGCACCGGAGAATGCATCGAGGGAAATAAAAGATCATTGTAAGATGATCGTTCCCAGTAACAATCATCATGCTGTTGGAGAAGCTATAGAAAGAATCTTTTTTTAGACTATCATTGTTTATTTAAACTTTTTTTAGAGTGGGATGGATGGTCGCTGGAGATAATAATTCCAGAGGAAAGTCCGGACTCTTAGGGCAAGGCGCCGAGTAACAATCGGAAGGAG
>CAYYNI010000201.1:0-3867 GCA_964472765.1 uncultured Thermotogaceae bacterium
GATGCCTTTTATTTTGATGAGTTATGGACGAAATTCTTTCTGACGGTAAACCCGGAATTCTACCTGAATTACAGTTTATACCCCCTCAACAAAGCTGATCGTATTGTGATTGGCGTTTGTCCGGACAATCAGTCGCTTTATCATTGGCTTGAAAACTATATCACCACCAATTTGAACATGGATCAAATTATCGAAGAGATGTATGCCGATTACTCACAGGGGATCTCTGCTTATATCAGCAAAGAAGAAAAGGTAAAACCCGTAATCGGAGACCCCTGGCGATATATCTTTCTCGTTCTGCTCTTGGTTCTGGCCTTTATCCTGATTGATATCACACAAAAAAAGCAGGAAAAAGTCCAGCGGCAGAACTGGCTGTTCAACTTCTGGACCATCATCTTCTCCATGATAATCGGTCTTTACTGTGGTGCGGTTTTCCCTTCCGTGGTAGATTTTTTAAGTCCTTTCGGGGATATTTTCTTCAACTATCTGCTTCTGTTCGGAATTCCCATCTTGTTCTTTGTGGTTGTGATCAACTTTATCAAACTGATGATGAAGATGGACGGCTTGGGCTTTTTCTTTAAATTCATGAAAATACTCTTGATCATGTTTCTTATCGGGTCCCTAATCGGAGTTCTTGTAGGGGTTTTTGGACAACCCGGAAGTAATTTGTCAAAAGAAAACCGACAGCGGTTAGCACAAGCCATGCAGGAAAGTTCCCAGGAGACATTAAATGAAACTGTCGATATTTCTCCGGAAACTTTATTTTGGAAGCTGCCCAATACGATGATACAAGACAGTCTTCTTAGACCCTTTTTGGAAAATCAGACCCTTGCCATCCTTTTCTTTGCCATTTTGTGCGCCTTTGGATTGAAATTTCAGACACACGAAAGACGGGAGAAAGTCATCAGCGCCTTTGATACGCTTAATGAGCTGTTTATGTTTCTCTTTAAACTATCTTACTATGTTTTGCCATTCGGCCTTTTTGCTTTGATGCTCCCACAGGCCAGGTTGTTTATTGAAGACGCCGGTATGCTCTCGGCCTTTTTAAAATTTACTCTATGTCAATTTGTGATTCTGTGTATCTGGTTTGTCATTTCAGTTATTTTGGGAAGTTACAAGACAAAGGTCAATCCCTGGAAATACTTGCAGATGATCAAGAAACCCACTTTGATTCTTTTTTCACTGATGTCAACAATTGCAGCGATCCCGCCGGCCCTTGAGGTTTGTGATAAATACCCACAGTTTAACGATGAACAGATTAAGGGAACCTTGCCGTTGATTTTGGTTATGCTTGTACCATCTATGGCCAGCACCTTTGCTATAACGACTATTTTCTTAATACAGCTAACTGGAATTGAAATTGCCCTGATGCAATACATTTTCATCTTGATCGGTTCGGTTGGAGCAGCCCTTGCTACCATAGGCGTTCCCGCTCCCGTTGATCTGTTCGCCATATCCATTGTTGCTTCACCCTTTGGCATACCCGTCAGCCAAGCTGTTTTCTTCCTCCTCCCTTGGACATTGACCGCTGCCAGATTTGAGTTAATTTATTTCACAATGCTGGATTTTGGAGTGGTTCAGTATTTCAAAACAAAAGAGAAAGAGCCGAGTGTGATTAAATCGAAAAAGGCTACTTAAAGATAATGATACAATAGAAGAAAATCAAGGATAAGGAGAAAATGCAATGAAGAAGATTAGAACCTGGTTTTTATCCGGATTAAGTGTGATCCTTCCCATTGGTTTAACTGTGTTTGTTTTATCCAAACTGTTTTATTTTTTGGATGGCATACTCCAGGAATGGGTGGTACGGCAATTTGGATATGAAGTCCCCGGATTAGGCTTAATCATGGTTGTGTTGATTGTTTTGGTTGTTGGCATGATTACTTCAAACTTCTTGGGTAAAAAAATAGTGAAATACGGGGAAAACGTCATCGGGAAAATACCTTTCATAAAAACCATTTTTAACCCCATTCGCGAGATTGTCAGTAACCTCTCAGCCAATAAATCCGGGAGTTTTAAACAAGTCGTACTCATTGACTTTCCCATGCAAGGCACAAAAAGCATAGGGTTTATCACTTCGGATCAACTATCTGTAAACGATGAAAACAAAATAGCGGTGTTTATCCCCACTACCCCCAATCCAACCAATGGATTCTTGATAATTGTTGAAAAAACATTGGTGGAGGTATTAGATGTTACTGTTGAAGAAGGTTTGAAAATGATTGTCTCCATGGGGAGTGCCATGTGTAGGAACTTTACTACCCTTGATACTTAGAGTGATCACCACAAACCCGCTTAGCAGCTATTCCTCTATCCCACATTTTCAGATTTCTTTTTATCAGTTTTATCCAACACAACTCCCAATATATCGATGAAGGAACAAATACCCTAAAAGAAAATGGTATAAAGAACTTCGTTGCCTTTTTGAAACACTTGGCTTAAATTTAGCATGGAATTTTCAGCAAAGAATAATCGTCATATTATAGTTATAATTTATGCAGATAACTTATTTGTTACCCGTTATTAAAACCTAAAAAGTGGAGGTGTAATATGAAAAAGCTTGCTTTTACTCTTTTATTAGCGCTCTTTCTTTTTAGTATAGTTGCCGCAGAAACCGTTGTCCTTGGTAACGGTGAATGGAAACCGTACTTATCCAAAACTTTGAAACACGGAGGTTATGCCAGTCATATAGTGACGGAAGCCTTTAAAAATGTTGGGATAGAAGTCGAATACCAATGGTTTGGCGATTCTTGGGCTAGGGCTTATTCAACCGCAGAGGAAGATGAGATAAACGGTACGTTAATTTGGTCCTATGAAGAGGAGAGAGCAAAAAGTTTTTATTACAGTGAAAATGCCGTTATAGCTGGGCAAAAGACCCTTTTGTATTATTTGAAAACAAATTCCATTAATTGGGATGGAACAGCTGAATCCCTGGTTGGATATAACATCGGGGGCCATATTGGATACACATATGGCGAAGAAATTGATCAAGCCATAGAAGAGGGTTTATTGACGTTTCAAATGATTTCATCCGATCAAAATAACATTCTGAAATTAGCCTCAGGGAGAATCGATGGGATAATGATGAACAGTGAAGTTGCCAATGAGCTCATGTTAAGTGCTCTGACAGAATCCCAAAGGGAATCAATCACCAGCGCTGAAATACCCATAAAAGAAATCACTTATCATCTATTGTTGAATAAAACGAATCCGAACAACAAAGAGCTCATGAACAAATTTGATAGGGGATTCGATATGTTGGAAGAAAGTGGCAGATTGACAGAGTTAACTGAAAATTTTGAAAATGGATGGTACAGTTCTGAAGAATAAGCTTCATCGTCTATACTCTTGAAAAAGGGAGCCAGTCTAAAGCGGGCTCCCTTTTTTGGTTTTAAGAATCAATGACAAAATTAGCGTAGTTGTAATATTTTGCGGGAGGACACCTCTGATCTGAACCCCAAAAGTTGGACATAATATTAAGCTACTAAATTGGCTTGTGAACGATATCTTATCGGTGACAAGCCATTTAAATGAAGTTTAATTCTGTCCTCATTATACCATCGGATATACGCATGGATCTCTTGTGTCAGATGATCGATCGTTTCGTTTTAAACCACGGGGACTGACCCCGTGGTTTGCCCCGCCTTTAGGCGGGAAATTCCCCCCTTGGGGGGGGAGGGCCATTTATGGGGGGGCCTATACGTTCTAACGTGAACATCACTGTTCTGGAATTTGAAAAGCAAATTCCAAGGCCTGTATCTCAAGGCCAGCACTAAAGGAGGAATTTTTAGTTTTTCAGCAGACCCTATTTAGGTCATGGGTATAGTGATATAATAGCCTATGAAACTCCGAAGGAAATTATTGCTT
>CAYYNI010000202.1:0-3829 GCA_964472765.1 uncultured Thermotogaceae bacterium
TTGTTCTTGCCATGTCTTATCTGAACTGGATTAAATTACCAAGCATTACGTTATTTAAAAGCAACAATACCCAACGAAAGGCAACGGGATTTTGGAGTGCGGTGTTATTGGGTATTTTAATCTCATTTGTTTGGGTTCCCTGTGTTAGCCCATTGTTGGGATCCATTTTGGTGATTGCTGCCAATTCAACTGACATGCTCAAAGGAACCGCATTACTGACCGTTTATTCATTGGGAATGGGCATTCCGTTGTTTTTATTGGCCATGTTTGTGGGCGTCATTTATAAATACATGCCCAAACTGATGCAATACGAAGGGCTTTTGAAAAAAATAGGCGGCGTTCTTCTCCTATTCGTTGGAATACTCATGATGACCGGTTATTTGAACCAATTACAGTTACCGGTTTAAATGCCTGAATAAAAAAAATGATGAATGAGGGATTGAGGTATCGTTGATAAATGATACGCTTCGTTTTTTGTGGTAAAATACGGTGAATCAAAAAATTCCAAGGAAAAGATGGCCATGAAAAATTTTGTTTTCCAACAGATATCTCAATACTTTAATAATAGCGTGAGCGGTGATACGAAGGGATTTATGATTTTTCTGTGCAAAAAAAATTATCCCAAGTTGATGCATTACCTGTCCTTTTCGGTTTTAATCTTGATCATGATGCTTATCCGTTCCGAAATGGTGGGCGATTATGCGGATCTCATCTGGGCTCATGCGTTCATGTTGATTTTTTGTACCGCATGGATCATCATTTTAATCCTGTTTAAAAACAAACTCAATCGGTGTTCAACGGGGTTGTTTCTGATTCCTGCGATTGTTTTTATGATCTATATCACCTATTTACTCGGCAATTATGCTTATCATTCGATTTATTTTTCAGCCTATACCGCTGTCGTTTTTATTTTTGCCATTATTTATACGACTAAATGGCAGGCAACGGCTTTGCTTTACATATCGAGCGGTTTTTACTTGCACTTTTTTACCTCTTACGGAAAAACAGGACCCTCTATTTATACGGCATCCAATTTGACGACGGTTGGTATTATTTTAACACTGGCATGGTTCATGTCCAGGGTCATTTTTTTGATCTATAAAAACGAATACGAATACAGTCAGGAAATTTTAAAAACAAAAAATGAACTGAAATCAGAAAAAATACTCAATCAACAGCTCAACGAGCGGATCGACGATTTGACGGTTGACTGCAACAAGCAAATAAACGAACGGACACAAGAACTTAACCGGGCAAAGATTAGAGCAGAGGAATCCGATCGAACAAAAGCCTTATTTTTGGCCAACATGAGCCATGAACTCAGAACACCGCTTTCCGGTATTATCGGAACATTGGAAATCCTCTCTGAACAGGATTTAACGCTTGAGGAAAAGGATTCTTTGATCAAAATGGCCTTGGAATCTTCAGCCGAGTTAAAACGGATCATTGATGAATTAATGGAAATCAGTCGATTGAGATCAGGACATTTCGAATTGTCTGAGATTTCATTCAATCCACGGCAGCTTTTTTTACAATCTGAAAACTTGTTTAAAGTTTCAGCCAGTGAAAAAGGGCTAGATTTTAAAATGGATTATCAACATCTTCCCGAACGGATGATCAGCGATCCCAATCGCATGAAACAAATTGTGGACAATTTGCTGGGAAACGCCGTTAAGTTTACCAACGAGGGTTATATTCACACCCTTTTTCAAACAAAATATGATCCATTATCCGGCAGCTCGCTGATCATCACCGTAAAAGATACCGGGATCGGAATGGATGAAACAACCCAGCGAAGGCTTTTTGATTATTTTTACCAAGAAGACAATTCACTCCGGAAAAAATATACCGGCATCGGGTTAGGTCTGACATTAGTCAAACACTATGTTCAGCAGTTTGAAGGCCAAATCAATCTGAATAGTCTAAAACATCAGGGCACGCAGTTTCAAGTGATTATTCCAATCAAAATTCCCGAAATGCCAAAGCAAGAAGAACAAAGTAAAATTGAAAAAAGAGTGGTAAAAGATTCATCGCTAACCGTTTTAATCGCAGAAGATAATTATATCAACCGATTCATTTTAAGAAAAATTTTAAATGAGCCTTATTTAAAGGTTTTAGAAGCAGACAACGGAGAAAAAGCAGTAGAACTGTTTAAACAAAATCAAGTCGATTTAATTTTTATGGACATACAAATGCCCATTATGGATGGCTATGAAGCGATGGGGAAAATTCGTGAATGTACAAGCGAAAAACATGTTCCCATCATCGCCATTACAGGATATGCTTCTACGGAAGACAAAAATCGTATCATGAGCTTGGGTTTTGACGATTATCTGGCAAAACCTTTTGAAAAAGAAGATATCCTGCAATGCGTCAATAAAACAAGAAGGGGAGAATACCATGACCAACAGAATAACCAGTATCACTGATAACATCATCAAATTGTGTGCCATACCCAGCCCAACCGGTTTTACAAACACCATTGAAGACTACCTGAAAACGCTTTTTGACGAAATGGGATATGCCGTTCATCAAACAAAAAAAGGCAGTATCCGAGTCAGATTGGGCGGAGAAGGCCATCCATTACTGTTATCTGCCCATATTGATACGTTGGGAGCCATGGTCCGATCCGTAAAAAATAACGGAAGACTTCGATTGACCAAATTAGGCGGATTTCCCGAAAACAATATTGAAGGGGAAAACTGTCTGATTCACACCAGAGAAGGACGACACTATACCGGAACCGTCCAGCTGACACATGCCTCGGTTCACGTTTACGATGACGTCAATACCCTCAAACGAGATGATACAACGGTGGAAGTGGTGATTGACGAACAGGTTAAAAATGCTCAGGATGTTGAAAAATTAGGCATTATGGCAGGCGATGTCATTTCATTCGATCCCAGAACAGTGGTCACTGAATCCGGTTTTATCAAAAGCCGGCATTTAGACGACAAAGCCAGTGCGGCCATCTTAATCGAGCTGGCAAAAGCCGTAAAGGAAGGGGAAATAACCCTTAACAGACGGGTAGACATTCTTTTCACCAATTATGAAGAAGTCGGTCATGGTGCGTCAACGGGAATACCCGATGACATTGACGAAATGGTGGCCATCGACATGGGTGCCGTGGGTGACGATTTAAAAACAGATGAGACCTGTGTTTCCATTTGTTTCAAGGATTCATCGGGACCCTATGATTACCGATTAACCACCAAACTCGTCGCCATTGCCAAAAAAGAAAATCTCAATTTTGCCTTGGATACCTATCCTCGCTATGGTTCGGATGCCGGGGCAGCGCTTCGATCCGGCATGGATGCCGCATTTGCCCTTATCGGACCGGGCGTTTCCGCTTCCCACGGTTACGAAAGAACTCACAAATTAGGGTTAGATAACACCTATCAATTACTCTTGAAGCTCGTATAAAATAGCCTTTCCATTTTTAAAGCACAAGGTCCGGTTTCTTTTGAAAAACCGGACCTTGTGCTTTAAAATCCGCTCATTCCATCCATAGAACGCATATCAAACACAGAATAATATTAAGAAATTTGAAGAAAAACGCAGAAAATTAAAGCATTAAACTTTTAATCGACCCAAATCCTTGAAAATCAAGTTTGTACTGTGACATATTATCTGTTATGATAATACCGTTAACGGTAACGGTAAGGATAAAACGATAACGATGAGGTGTGTTGGTTGAAAAGGATTACCCTGAAAGACATTGCAAAGAAGGTTGGCGTCTCACAGATGACCGTCTCGAGGGTTCTCAATAATCGCCCGGATGTGAACCCCAGAACGAGAGATAAAATTCAGGAGATTGTCAGAGAAATGG
>CAYYNI010000203.1:0-3810 GCA_964472765.1 uncultured Thermotogaceae bacterium
CCACCAAAATTGCTTTGTTATAGCTGATAGACATGATTTATTCGCCTTTTTCCTCAACATCAAATTCAGGTTCAACGTCTCCGGCGATGACTTCTTCCTCTACTTCCTGAGTCGTTTCTTCAATTTCAACGGTCCCGTTCAAACGATGCTGGAGCATCTTTTTTCTTTCTTCCCTTTCAATATCCTCTCTTCGGACGATTTGCTTTCTCACAAATTCCGGGGATACGTGGAAGAGGTTTTCCAGGGGTTCCAAATCGGCGCCGTCGGCTCTGAACAGAATAACCGTGTAATCGCCTTCATCCAACTTGCTTTTCGGAAGAATGTAAGCCAGCTTTCTGATTCCCCATCTGTCAACCTTCTCAACCTTACCATTTACGCGTTCCTCAATCAACTGTTTAACCCTCTCGACGCCTTCTTCCCGTTGTTCTTCGGGAAGTCTGGGATCGGTGATAAACATTAGTTCATAAATTCTCACTTTTTACCTCCTACGGTCTTATGGTCTTCACGTTGAACGTGAAAACAGGATTTGCCGGGTGATTATATCACAGTCAAAAAAAATCACCAGGTTACAATATAGTAAATTTTTCGATTTCAGAAAAAATTCGTTTTCCTCACCCACACACTCATTTGCTCAAGTATTTTGACCATCTCATCCAGTGTTTGAGGCGAAACCGAATCGTTAAAGACTAAATAATGTGCCGAACCGGAACCCGTCATTCCTTTCAGGATCAGTCCGTCACACTTGATCGCTTCGAACTGTTCAACGAATGACTCATAAGTGGGCAGTTCAAGCTCCTGGGCTGCCTTCTCGAAATCGTTGAACGTCAAGGTGCTCTCGCCCTGTTTCAAACCATCATATGTCCTGTACAACTCCTCCTCGGGAACCCAGGACTCCACATCGTCATCTTCCCAATCATCCAAAACAGGATCGCTGATCATATCCTCCACATGGTCATCGTCAAAATCGGTAACATGTTCCACATCCTCCACATTATCCCAATCCTCAAACCTGAGCGAATCGATCACCGAATACATCTTTGAAGTGGAGAAGGTCACATCCGGCAGACAGACGATCACAGGAAACGACGGTAAAGGGTCCAGTGGTTTCAACACATCGCCCCTGCTTTTTCCAAGGGCTGTGTTACCGTAGAAAAAGAAAGGGGCATCCGCACCGATCTGTTTGGCAATGTCAAGCATCTGTTCAAAGGTCAACTCGTATTTGGAACCAAAATACTTGATCAGCTCAGCGGCATCGGAACTAGCCCCGCCAAGACCCGATTCGGGTGGGATTCGCTTTTTCAAGGTGATGTCATACCCGGCAAGTGGTTGCCCAATTACTTCTTCAAGCGCCTTTAACGACCGAAACAAGGTGTTGCCCTCGTCCCAAAACAAATCCGGTTTGTAGGGGATCAAATCCTCATACACCACCTTAAAGGTGTTTTCAGCACTGCCATTTTCAGAAATATAAATATCATCGTGCATTTCGATTCTTTGAAACAGTGTGAGTATATCGTGATAACCATCCGCTCGTTTATCCAAAACATCCAAATACAGGTTCAGTTTCCCATACGATCGCAAGTGTTCCTGAGTACTCAAAAAGATCTCACACTCCCCTATCAATTCAGCCAGCTTAAATGCTGCTGTACTTCAGCTGTTCGAGACGAATTTGGAAACTTTTCAAGAAAATCGGTAAAGATCTGTTTGGCTTTGTCGTTTTCAGCCATCTTTTCATAACACAAACCGATATAGAAGTAGGCAACATCCACTTTTTGGAAATCCGGATATTTGGTCAGCAGGTTAAAGAAGATGTTCTTTGCCTGATTGTAATTTTGAGTATTGTAATAATAAAGGGCATAATCCTGCATGGCCCACGGTGTTTTAGGTGATTTGGGAAAATCGTTGATTAACGAATCGAAATTGCTGATCATCTGAGGTTCGTTTCCCTGACTCATGAAATATTTTCCCCGGATATATAATACCGCCGCTTTGGATATGGCGGACAGCCTGTCATAATTGATATCCCTGACAAAATTGTAGGCCGTGAGTAAATCCCCTTTTTTCATATACGCTTCCGCTTTAAGGAACTTCAGTTCGTCTTTCAGCGTCAAATCAACCGTGGCTTCTATTTGTTTGTCCAGTTCACGAATCAGGCCATCCAAATCTGCGCTGGGGTTGTTGATCATCAAATCGTATTTTCTCATGATGGAGGTGGACAGGTAGCGACCGGTTTTGTCGTTGGCGATAATCCAATCGTATTCCTTTGCTGCGTTGCTTGTATCATCCATGAGGGTATAACATTCCGCCAGGTACAATGCGCCGTTAAGGGCTGCATCAATGTCTTCGACGGTGTATTGCTTGAGTTGGTTAAATTGACGAATGGCAGCTGAATAATTTTCCAGTTCCATTTCTACAATCCCCAAATTCAGGATGGTTTGCAGTCTTTCCTTTTCGTTGGCATTTTTCAAGGCATTTTCATATGAAAGCTTGGCATTGGCGTAGTTCCCCATCTGAAAATACAAATCCCCTTGAAATAAATACCCTTTATAGATGTATTCTCGGTTCCCTGAAGCAATGACCCGATTGATGTATTCCAAGGCAGCCGAAGAATTGCTACGTTGCTTGTTCAAAGAAGCCATGAGATAGTTTACTTCATTAAAGTACATCCCCGTGGAAAGCACTTGGTTCAGTAAAACCTCCGCCTGTGAAAACCGGTTGGTGTTCATGTAGACCTTTGCCGTTTCCAAATCCAGCTCGGTCTTTTTCTGGGGGAACTTGGATTTAATGGTGGATAAAAAAGACAAGGTCTGATTGGGGTCATTGGCTTCACCTAATGCTTGTAGGCATGTTTTGGCGATTTCAAAAGCCTCGGCCGTAAAATTCACATAACCCGTATCAACTGCCCTTTCCCATTGCGATATTGCCTCGGATAGGTTGCCGGTTTCATACGCCAGCCACCCCATGATGTTCAAGGCTTCCATTCGTTCCCTTTCATCAGCGGATGCCAAAAGCTCGTTTTCAATGTAACGCTTGGCGTTGTTGTAATCTCCCGTTCTGTACAGCAGTTGAACGTGTTGGGAGAAGATTTCGTTTTTGTATCTCGATCCCCCAAAATCCCTCACCAATCGTTGGGATTGTTCCAAGGCCTGTGTGTAATACTTCAAATTGATCATGGCATTGACCACCCTGTAGATGCTTGCCGCCACCAAATCTCTGTCTTGTCCCAGCTGAGCTGCTTTTTCAAAGGCCATAATGGCTGCTGGATAATTGCCTTGCTGATAAAGAATCAAGCCTTTGTAATAAGATGCCGTTCCCGTCAAGTCAACCCGGGTAATTTGGTCAAAGGCTGTGACAGCACCTGAAAGATCGCCCCTTTGTTTCAAAATCATTCCCCGCAATAGCAGAGCATCTTCTTTGTATTCTTGGAAATTGGATAATTTGTCCAGATTGAAAATGGCTTGGTTGATATAATTGCCCTTTAAACTTTCGGGAGATTCTTCAATGAGATAATAATAGGCGTAAATCAGGGAATATAAAGAATAAGGGAATTCCGGACTGCTCTCCATCAAAACCCCCATAGCTTTCTCGTATTCCTGAATGGCTTGGTTATAACTGCCTTTGTAAAAGTAGGCATCCGCCATCACCAAATGGGCTTTGCCTTCAAAATCAAGATTCCCAGGGTTGTTCAACAGCAATCGGTTGACTGCTTCAAGTGAAGCGTCTAAAAGCGACTGATCGTTCAGGCTATTTGCAAATTCTATCTGCTGTTGTAAACTTTTCAATTCCATGATTAATTCCGTAGTGGTCTTTGAA
>CAYYNI010000204.1:0-3802 GCA_964472765.1 uncultured Thermotogaceae bacterium
TGGCTTATGTTAGCATATATTCTGGATTTAGTAAAGATAGCCAAACTGCTGAACAGCTCAAGGAGAGATGGAAGGACATGCTATTGCTTTTTTTCTCGCCAGGATAAAAAATAACAGCCGCTAATGAATAAAACAATACTGCCCCATTGAGAGGTCGAAAAAAACAGAAAAAATCCTCTATGAGCATCATAGCGAAGATATTCAACAAGAAATCTAAAAATGCTGTATGAAAAGGCATAAACCGAATATAAAGGAATCCTTCTCCCCTTTTTCGATCTAAAACCCATCAGGATAAAAAAGATGATCAGGTTAAAAAAAGCCTCTAACAACTGAACAGGAAACAGAGAAATCCCATAAGGGGCAAAAGAATCGGTCTTAAAACGAACGCCGATGGGTTCAGGAAAAGGAATACCGTAGCAACACCCCGCACAAAAACATCCCAGCCGCCCGAAGAAATGGACTAATGGAAATACGCCGATGATGTCATCCGTCAGCTGCCTGTAATCCACTTGATACTGTTTACAATAAACAAAATACCCGAACAATCCTCCGAAAAAGGCGCCATACCAGACATAGCCACCCCTTAAAAACGCCATCCATTGATCCGGCGTTAAAGAAAACGGGGAAATGTTGAGTTGAAGGAAGGTGATCATTAAATAAAGGAGTTTTCCACCAAGCACAAAAAACAAAAGAGCGTATAGCGTTGAATAAATGACATCTTCTCGTTTCATGCTGATTCGTTTAAACAACAAAAACAAAAACCCAAAAATCAGCGCAAGGATTATCATCAGGCTGTAAGTCGGGAATGGATAGCCGAAAATACTGACAAAGGGTAACATGCTCTTCTCCAAAAAAATTGCGGGAGAAAGTCTCCCGCTTTATGAATTAATAACCGTAGCTCTCAACTAATCCCACCGCTGCAGAAACACATGCCAACGCAGCGATAAAAACAACAAAACAAACCACAATGCCGATGATTGACAAGACGATACCGGCTGTTGCATAGCTGGTTTTAGCAGTTTTATTGGCGCTAATCCCTAAAACAAGACCTACTATCCCCATGATTAAACCAAGTATAGCTAAAGTGCCGGTAAAGATAAAAATAAGCGAAATGATGCCAAGAATCATGGACGCTATGGCTTTGCCATCTGAGCTTTGCCCCGCATTTGTGTTTGCATTCCCTCTATCACCCGAAAATGCATTTTGGAACCTTTCTTTGGATTCTTGAAAAGTTTCTCTAAAAGATTCTCCGACCACACTTTGTTTGTTTTTCTCATCAGAAGAAAGAATTTTTTTCTTTTCTTGATCGTACTCCTCCTGTGAAATGAGTCCTTTTTCCTTTAACTCTGCCAACTTTTCGATCTTTTCATAACGATCCTGATCTGTTTGATTGATAATGGACACCTCCCAAATGGTTTTAAATCAACCTCAATTCTAAACAATTCTCTCAATTGATAACGTGATTCGTAACAGTACATTGTTATTGAATGGTAATTTTTTTTAACGTTCACACATCTTTATTAAAACAGGGTCAACTTTTTCAGTTGAAATTATATCACAGAAACATCAACAATTTCCTTTTTATTACCTTTGCGAACCACTGTACTTCAAATCGTCTACGTTAACAGAACCAGAACCAACAAGGACGGAGGTATTTGAACCAGTCGTTTTTATCTTACAGATACTTCTGCTCATTTTAACCTTCAATTTTTTTAGCTATCAGGACCCCTATTTCCTGGTTGTCAGATATTTTCGGAACTTGTTTTCAGAAAACAGTTCATGGGTAACAAAGTCGCCATGGTCATACAGGGTATACGTCCCAAAAGGACCACCTTGCTCCTTCACTTCATTTGCGCTTTTGAGTTGAATGCTTTTTACCGGGATTTGTTCCTCCTGGCAAATCTTAGAAAGCAACGTCATGTATTCTTCCATAAAGGGGCATTGATGGGTGTAAACGAAGCAAATACCCGTTTGAAAATCCGTTTTTCTCAAAAAATTTCTTCTCTGTGAGAAAGGGGTTGTTTTTTGAAGATGGAATCACAGCAATGCCGTCTTCAGCACCAGCCTTTTCTTCAAATTGTTTGAGTTTTTCATGGCGTCCTTTTGTCATCGTTCTTCCCGTTTTTGAAATTGATTTGTCTTTTGAATAAATTGTTAAAAAAGCGTCTTGACGCTTCGTAAGTATATCATAACGATTGCTTTCCACACTATTTTTTGAATGAAAATAGTAGACGTACGTAATAACGTATGGTATAATAAAAACGGAGGCGATATGATGTCCTATACAACAAATATTACGAATGCAAGAAAAAATTTGTATAAATTAGCAGAAATGGCCATTGAGAATGGTGCTGAGATTAACATCAGCACAAAAAAAGGTAGCGTTATCCTGATCTCTGAAGACGAATATCGAAGCTTACTTGAAACGTTATATTTAAGTTCAAATGAGTCCTATAAAAAAACGATTACCCAAGGTCTTAAAACACCTTATGACCAAACAGTAGCTGAAGATAAAGTCAAATGGTAGACGAAAATGTATGAAATCCGATACACCAAACATGCCATTAAGGATATAAAAATGCTCAAACAAGCCAATTTAGATAATAAAGCCAAGAATTTGATTGAAGTCATCCGTAAAAATCCGTTTGAATCACCACCACCCTATGAAAAATTGGTGGGTGACTTAATAGGTGCTTATTCAAGGCGTATTAACAGGCAGCATCGATTGATTTACAAAATTGATGTTGAGCATCATGCGGTTATCATCATCAGAATGTGGACTCACTATGAATGATTAATTTTTAACCAACTTATTCATGAAAAAGCACAAGACTTCGTTAGGGCTTGCCGAAAAACTCAACCAACCGGGACGGAGGTATTTGTAACAGTCGTTTTTATCTTACAGATACTTCTGCTCATTTTAACCTTCACTTTTTTTTAGATATCAGGACCCCTATTTCCTGGTTGTCAGATATTTTCGGAACTTGTTTTCAGAAAACAGTTCATGGGTAACAAAGTCGCCATGGTCATACAGGGTATACGTCCCAAACGGTCCGCCAAGCTCTTTTACTTCATTTGCGCTTTTGAGTTGAATGATTTTTACGGGTATTGCTTCTTCCTCACAGATCTTCGAAAGTAGCGTCATGTATTCTTCCATAAAGGGGCATTGATGGGTGTAAACGAAGCAAATGCCTGCTTTAAAGTCCGTTTTACCGGTTTTGGCCGTTGTGGTAAAGACAGGGTTTTCAGCCTTTTTGTTGAATTTTAGAACCATGAGTTCAAAATAAGGCGGTGCTTGATCCACCACTTGAAATCCTTTTTTCTCAAAGAATTCCTTCTCGGTGAGAAAAGGTTTGTTTTTTGAGGATGTAATCACAGCAATCCCGTCTTTGCCCTTTTCCTTTGATTCTTTGATGCATTCATCCAGCAATGCCGTTGCAATCCCTTGTTTTTTGAATTTTCCAGATACCCATAGGCAATGAATCATGGTGTAATTTTTTCCAATCACCGGTTTCCAGGCATTCTCTACAGGCATGTATTCAATAAACATCTTTCCACGATCATCTAATCTTTTAAAAACCAACCCATTATCCAATTCTTTTTTCATCCAGTCTTTCTTGACTTGTGCCCTCGCCTGATTCCTTTTATCATTACCAATGGCACAACATATATGTTCTTGTTCAATATTATTCTGATCAACGTTCATGATAACCACCTTAAACCACTCCCTTCAAGTTTTACTTGATTATACAGGGGATAGGCGTCAAAACCTGTCAGGTATTAAGCATCCATTACCTCCGTC
>CAYYNI010000205.1:0-3760 GCA_964472765.1 uncultured Thermotogaceae bacterium
TTGCTTTTTTATCTTTTGTGTCAGTATATTCTTAACAATTTTCCATTCTGCCTTGATTTCTGAAAGTAATGTTGGCAGATTCTCAAGATGATCATTTGCGGCGTTTATTTCTATCTTTTCTGAAATATTGGCTAACAGCTTACAACTCATGGATAGTGCTGACCCTTTCAGAGCGTGAGCGGCTTCGTTGATTTTTTTATAATCCTTTTCACCACATCCCTGTTCAATCAGTTCGATCTTGATTGGTATATTGTTAATGGCTATTGACAGAAATGTCTGGATAGCTTGAACGTCGTTATCAAGACGATCAGCCAATTCACTATACACGATGTGAAGTTCGTTATCAGTATTCACATCAGGCACAGTATTGATGTTTCCTTCCCAGCAAGAAAGATGTTTTTCTAAAGTCACCTTTGCTGTTTTGAGATCAACCGGTTTAGTCAGAAAGTCATCCATTCCGGCAACAAAACATTTCTCCCTTTCCTCTTTCAATGCCCCTGCAGTCAAGGCAATGATGGGAACATAATTCCCGGTGACTGCTTCAATTTCCCGAATACGCCTAGTCGCTTCAAGGCCGTCAATTTCCGGCATTTGCACATCCATCAAGATCAAATCGGGTTCATTTGCTCTATACCGCTCAACAGCTTGCAACCCATTTATCGCTTCAGAAATTTCTGCATCTCGGATCAGTTGTGAAAGTATTGCCTTTATAAGAAGCATATTCATAGCATCATCATCTGCAATCAGGATTTTAATTGTTCTGCCGGTGTCGCCAAGCTTTATTAAATCTGATACTCGTTCAGTTTCTTTGGGTGTGATCGTTTCCTTTTCAGTCTGTTGCAGGTTGCAAAGCGTTCTGAACAGTTGCTTGCTTTTAACGGGTTTGCTCAAGTGAAGGTGTACCCCCATTTCTTCACATTTTCTGAACAATTGATGCTCCTCTGATGATGCGTGCAAGAGAATGAATGCTTGTTTTTCGGCCCTCAGTTTTTCACGAATCATGCGTATGGTGTCAAGACCGTTGTTATCGGGCATATTGTAATCACAGATAATCACATCAAAAGGATTAGAAATCTCAAGCCGATTGAGCGCTTCATATCCATTGCCGCAAGAAACGCATTCTATATGCCATTGTTTCAGCATCTGTTCCAGAATGACTCTGCTTTTGGCATTGTCATCAATGATCAAACAGCTGTTCACCTGTTCGATTTGAGAGGTATCAGGCTTTTCTCCATATTCAATTTCTGTGATAATATCAAAGAAAAATGTGGTGCCAACACCCGGTGCACTGCGAATATTGATCTTGCTTCCCATTTTGCTGGCAATCATATCGGAGATAATCAACCCCAAGCCTGTACCTCCAAATTTACGTGTAGTTGAAGTGTCAGCTTGTGAAAAAGCTTTGAATAGCTTTTCCTTTTGTGTATCGCTAATACCGAGACCTGTATCTCGTACGGAAAAGGAGAGTTTCCCCTGTTCATTATCCAGCTTCTGAAAGCCAACTTTCAACTCCACTTCGCCCTTTTTGGTGAACTTAACAGCGTTGCCCAGTAGATTTGCCAAAATCTGTTTCAGGCGAACAGGGTCAACGTTTGCAAACTGTGGCATGGTTGGATCAATATCCAGCAGCAATTCAAGATTTTTTTTATCAGCGGTCAATGTTACAATATCGACGCTGTTTTCCAGTAACGCTATCATATCAGTTTTAATCACTTCGAGTTCCAACATTCCCGCTTCGATTTTGGAAAAATCAAGAATGTTATTGATGATTCCAAGCAAGGTATGACCCGAAACATTGGCATTACCAACATACAGTTGCTGCACCGGACTGAGCGGTGTGTCCTTGAGAAGTTCAGTGAAACCGATCACTCCGTTGAGTGGCGTGCGGATTTCATGACTCATATTGGCAAGAAATTCGCTTTTCGCACGATTGGCGGCTTCGGCAGCCTCTTTTGCCTTTTGAGTTTCCTTTTCGTACTGTTTGCGGTCTGTGATATCCACAGCGGAAATGGCAAGACATTTAGGGTCGTTTTGCTCATCTTTTATGACAACACCGCTCATCAGCATGGGGAAGGTTGTTCCGTTCCGATGAACATGCCAAAACTCCTTCTGCTCAAAATGGCCCCTTTGAAGCATGGCAGCAGTGATTTGTTTTAGCTCTTCCTGTTGATTCGCAGTATGACATATCGTCAGAGGTTTTCCGATGAGTTCTTCGGGGGTGTATCCATGAATATCAGCAAAAAACTTGTTCACATAAATCAATTGACCGTCAGTATCAGCAATCACCTTGCCGTAAACGACATTATCAGCAATAATTTTAAAAATGCTCAACTCATCTTCTGCCAGCCTGCGTTCGGAAATTTCCTCTTCCAGGGAACGATTGACTGAAGCCAGCCTGCGGGCAATAATAAGAGCAGCCAATACAGCAACAATCGAAGCGATAATGCTCAGTAAAACGGTATCACGTGAATTGGAGTGAATCTGAGCCAGAAGATCGTTTTCTGATAAACCCGTTATTAAAGTCCAATTCAATCCATATGGATCGGCCAAGGTGGATGCGGCAATAAAATAACGCTGCTCATCAATAGTCATATTTGTTTTGTAATTATCGGGAATGCTGCCCATATCACCAAACTGATGGACAAGATGCATGGAGGCAGCACGAATGAACGGCGTGTTGCTTTCCATCGCCTTAATCTGTTCAAAACCATTGTGGTTTTTCCGGATTATTTTTTCAACATCCGAAGAAGCCACCATCATTCCATTCGATTCTGAAATGAACACCTGCATTGATTTTTCGGTTTGAATTTCCTGAAGAAAACTGCTGATGAACCCCAATGTTAAAGCAGACTGCTGGACAGCAATAAGAGCGCCTTCTTCATCATAAACAGGCATCACAGCGGTAATACCGATGTCTGTGCCTGAGGCCCATATGTAAACAGGACTCCACGCGGGTTTTCCCGTTTCAACTGCGGACTTGTACCATGGACGAATTCGGGCATCATAATCAGGGGTCTGAGTCAACAGACGTATTTTTTTGCCCTCGCTATCATGCATAAAAACCCGGTAAGTGCTGTCATTATCACGGTTCATTAAAGCAGTGGTGAAAAATCCATCTTCTCTGCGCCCGACACCGGCAAAATTCCCCTGTTTTTCCATGCCGACAGCAATCGTTTCAATGGTTTCAAAAATCTTGAGTTGGCGGAGATAAACAGAATTAAGCTCTTCCAAACGATCAATAATCGCTGGGTTCTGAGAAATACTATCTGCATTCAGTCGATTGATTCTGTGTGGCATTGCCAGATAATTGTCAAGCTTTTCCCTGATGTTTACAAAAATTTGTTTCTGCAATTGCGTTGCCAGATCCTCAACCGCTTTTTTTTCGTTATTAATAGAAATTAAACTGATGAATAATGCCGTTACGATAATGATGAAGACAAAAGAAAACGATAACACCATCTGGCCGGAAGGCTTTTTTATATGGTTTAACATCTTTTTATCCTCCGTGATTTTATCATCGTATACTATAGCACAAAAATCGACAGGTTCATAGAAAATAGCAGTAGCAGTAGCAGTGGGGGGATGGGGTGTGCTGACGATATTGAAACCCTAAAAAAATAGATCCGGTATTTTTAGAGGGAATTGAAAGTGATTCTTAAAATCCCCTCCCCTCAAAACAACGCCCTTTTCTGCTGCCTGTAATCTTCTCCTTCAATCTCCAAAAAGAAATTCTTCTCCATAAACCGGGAATGAATCCGCT
>CAYYNI010000206.1:0-3749 GCA_964472765.1 uncultured Thermotogaceae bacterium
GCTTAAGACATCTCTTGCCCTTCAGCAAAAGATTCAAAAAAGGCTTGGTGAAATATTGTTGGAATCAAATCTTATAAACGAAGATCAACTTAATAGAGTGTTGCTTATCCAGAGGGAGGTCGCTTGATGAAAAAGGTTTTCTCTGTTTTTCTGTTATTGATACTTTATTTCGGATGCCTGTATGCGATAGGGGTTGAACCCATGTCTGTTGAAATCGAAGCGGATGCAGGAGCCAGTGCGGAGTTCATACTCACCATTCGTGGCGAAGCCCAGGACACCGTCACAAAAATCACACCCTTTCAACCTTTACAACAAGAAACAGGCGACATCACCTATCAGCAAGTAGATGCGGAAGTATATTCCCCGATCGGCTGGATTAGCCTCGACCAAAACGAAGTGGATGTTCCTGCCGGGGGCAAAACGGATATACCGGTTAAGGTTAATATTCCCTTTGGAATTCGAGGAACATACATACTAACCCTCATGGTGGAACCCGAAGCAGCACAGGGAGAAGGCATGATACAGTTCAAAATACGCTATGCAGTAAGGGTGACCATCAGGGTGAATTCATCCGGCATACGGGAAAACGCAAAAGTCGATGCCATGCAGTTTGTTCCGAACGTAAAAAAGGCCCCTGTCCTTCAAGTTAAATTAAACAACGTTTCCGGGCTTGATTATCTTTGCTCCGTGAATGCGTCCATAAGAGATGAAACCGGCAGATTAATAGAAAACCTAAAAATGATGACCGATTCAGAACAAAAAAGGGGACAGCAGGGAATCAGGTTTTATCCGGAAGCCTCTTTAGCTTTTTTAAGCCTGCCTGAAAAGATCGTTTCCCCGGGAAAGTACAGGATCCAAGCTATAGTCAAGATGAATGATTTCCAAAGGATTTTCCAACAAACTGTTGAAATAAAAAAAGACGAATTTATTTTTCCCGATGCAAGAGATTTTTATCTGGTTATCGACAACACCAAAAGACTCCTCCAGCTCAATCCGGGAGGCGTTAAAACAGACGTGATCCAGGCTTCAAACGAAAGCCAACAATCCATCGATGTCTCGGTACAATTCACCGATGTTGTAAGCGATTTTGAAAACAGCATCAAATACTTTGTATCATTTAGAGGCGAACCGAAGTTTACGCTAGATCCGGGCAGATCAAACAGGCTTGTAACCATGTATAAAATTCCAAGAGATGCGACACCCAACACCTACTACGGAAAATTAATCTACACCGCCTCAAAAGATGGCACCCCCATCACCAGCGAAACGGTTACGATGGCGGTTCAAATTGGCGAAAAGAAGACGCCTTCCGCAACGCTTTCAAACATTTCATCCAACGGAGAAATCGTGGCCGCCGTTTTAGAAAATGATGGTCAAGTTCATTTAGCGGATCTTCTGGGAGAAATAAGCGTGTTGAGAAAAGAAACCAACGAAATGATCAGCACGGTTGAAGTATTACCCATTGATAACAGCTGGATATTCCCGACACAAGAATTCAGTCTGATTGGTCAGCCTGAAACACCGATACCCACGGGCACGATGATTTACAGACTAATGCTGTATAATGGGAAAGACCTTATCCTTGAAACGGAAACAGAAGGCATCATCGAATAAGAGAAATGATTCATTTATAAAATAAAAAAGACGGCAAGGAATCGTGGCCGTCTTTTTTTGATAATAATTTGATTATTCTTTGAGATTCCTTTGAAAAACCTTCCATCATATTTTCATCAACAATAATACAATAACAATGTAAAAATCAATCCGAGTATGGGGATCAGGTGAACATAATGCAAATGAAGGGAAAATTGTTCTTTTTACTCTTAATCATTTCCATATTAACGACTGCGCTCTTGGGAGTGGAGCTTATCATAAAACCCGTTCAGACAGAAATCTCTGAGGAAATCGAAGATCCGAGGTTTGAAACGATATTGCCTTCCGTGGATCTTTTGATAACCCCTCAATACACCCTGAATGATTTTTCTCTAATCTCTCCGGTTTTCGAGAGGGTCAACACCGGAAAAATCGTACTAAACACCCCTTTGAAAATCGACAGCATTATTGGCAACACTTATTCAGGCGCTTACGAGGAATACGGCAACTGCTGGTCCTTCACTCAGGAAGGCGAAAAAACAGTTCATGACGCCGATATGTTCACCCAGACAAAGACCACATGGAATGAGCCTCTTAAGCAAATACAAAACGGCGAGATCCAAGAAAACAAATTGATCGATATGATATTGGAGAAATGCGGTATTCAGGATGAAGATGATGCCTTTGTCTATCGTTCCGTAAATTTGGATCAAAGGCATGAAAGCACTTATTCCATGGATATGCAGGGAAACGTTGGACACAGCGATAATTACTTTTTAAACCCCAATACGATCCGGCTTGAAAAAATAAACAACCATAAAGTTTGCCTGATTTTGGTTAACAACATCTGTTGCGACAGCCTGCAGATCAACACCATCGAAGCCGACGAGATTTATATCTTCAACTACGGCTGCAACATAGCCATACAGAAGATCAAAGCGGACAAAAAGGTTAGAATCTACAATTTCTACGGAAATATCGAGATTGGCAGCAAATTTTCTCCAAAGAACATCAATGCAACCGTTTCCGTTCAACTCTTAAGTGATGATGGTGAATTCGGGTTTAAAGAAAAAGGCGGAGAAACGGCGATCAACAACAAAGATGCGGAGAACATCTTTTTCAAATGGAACAGTGACGAATACGCTTTATTCTCCTCAGAAGGCGCAAAAAAAGAGCTTACGGAATTGCCGTTGATGCAAACAAGCCAGGCGCTGTTTACCCTAAAACTCGACCTGTCTCAAAACTGGTTTGAATTCCCCGCAGGCGCAGAATATCGTGGAACATTGTTTTTCACGGTAGAATCATTATCCAATTAATCGGGAGTGTTAATGATGATCAAAAAACCAATTATCTTGATTGCAGTACTTGCCATACTTTTAATAACCGTCGTGTATGCAGATACATCGGCAACGATCAGCATCGGACTAACAATCAGCGAAATAGGGGAATACTCCGGTGAAGATGACGGCGAAGACAAAGGTAACGGGGATGATTCAGAAGGAACGGGGAGCTCCACCCAAACCCAAACAGACGATGAAGGGGTTGCATTCTCCTTTACACCTTCCGGAAATGGCTTGCTGGAAGAAAAAGAATATCGTATGAGGATTATCACCAATACAGAATTTGAATTAGAATATTTTTGGGAGAATTATGAGCAGATTGATCCCAGACTATCCGCATTTTTAAACCTTGAACAGGAAGATTATACCCATGAATTCAGAACCATATCCGAATTTGAGCAATTCATCAACAACGCCCTATTAGTCGGTAAGAATCCCGTCCGAAGGCCCAAAGTCAAACTTCAATCCTCGGAACTTAATTTTGAACCAGACAAAGAGTTGAAATTTAAAGTGGTCTATGATCCGGGAGTCATTGTAGAAGGATTTACGGGAACAAACAAAGAAAACATATTAAGAGTCATTGTGACTTTCCTGCCCCCTTCAGAATCATAATCATAAACGGAAAAATAAAAAAAGATGTGCTTTTATGAGCGCATCTTTTTTTTGTTGAAAAAATACAAAACACTTTAGTTTTTTAGACTTTTTTTATGAATAAAATATATAAATAAAACATAAAATAGTTACCGGAAGATATAAAACATCTCTCCATTTATTCTATTATATTGATAGAAAAATATAAGATACAAACGTCACTTA
>CAYYNI010000207.1:0-3729 GCA_964472765.1 uncultured Thermotogaceae bacterium
ACCCTGATGTTGTCTGCTACAACCCAGATCATAAACACACCGGGAGCCATTTTCCTCGCCCTTGAAACGAATGTGATATTGGATCCCGCTGCTTCAACCGAGGTGACAACGTCTTGAGAATATTGCACATGTGGTGTACGGTCGATGGCTTGGATAAAAGATTCCCGATCTATATCGTTTCTCAATTTGACCAGAACAGATTCTCCGTGGGAATATTCACTGGCGACCCTGGCTGTAAAGGGATATACCGTAATGGTGTTGTCTGAAAATATTTTCTGTGTTTCGTTCACCATCTTTAAATCTTCGCTGCTCATTCCCGTTTCTTCATCAATCTCCCCGATGAGTGGAATAACGTTGGAGAAGATGGGTTTAATGAAGACTTTTTTTTGTGATCGTCTGAAGTTTTCCCAAACATCCATTCCTTTACTGTGCCATTCCAGTTGAGTCGAATACTCGTCCAAAGCCTTTCGACCTGCCCCGGAAATGGATTGATAAGTGGAAACCACGATTTCTTGGATCCCGTATTCAACCAGTCCATTCAAAGCTAACACCATTTGTATGGTTGAACAGTTGGGATTGGCAATGATCCCTCTGTAATTTTTCAACAGGTGTCCGTTAATTTCAGGAACCACCAAGGGGATTGCCGCTTCATTTCTGAAAGCGGAAGAATTGTCAATTACCACGTTTCCGGCGGCTGCCGCAATAGGTGCAAATCTTTTTGAGACGGCTCCTCCTGCGGAAAACAATAAATAATCGTATGATTCACTCATGGTTTCATCGGTCAATTCCTCCACCTTGATCTGAGTGTGTTTATACTTTATATGAGACCCTGCAGAACGTTTTGAAGCGAAAACTCTCAGTTCTTTCACAGGCAGATCAAATTCCTCAATGACTTGAATCATCATTCGTCCAACTTCTCCGGTTGCTCCGGCTACTCCGATCTTCATAACGACACCTCCAAAAGTGTAGAATTTCATAAAAAAAGGCGCTTCCAATATAGAAAGCGCCTTTAGATGTTTATCGTATAGCAATAATCATCATTTTCATGTGTTTGACAGTTAAACCGAAAAAAATCCAACTCAAAAAAATCTGATGGATCAATAGGGACATTCAATTCCAAACACATTGAATCAGCGCTCCACAGGGATCCTGTGACAGTAATACGGGTATTCCCCGTATTCCCAGAAAAACACTCGTTAGGGGGTTGAGTGAAATCCTTCGGTGTTCTCGCCTTTCAACCGGATAAATCCCCGATCAATCCGGTTTACTGATCTCGAACACGCCTCCGATTCGACTATTGATTTGTCAAAGGTGTGTACCCTTCGGATACACATGCCGAGTATAACATGAAAGACCACAAAAACAAAATCAATTGAAAAATGCAAACTATCCTTCATCATTGAACGCTTAGCCTTCTTATGGTTAGAAATCTTTAGAGGATATTTGAAAATGTCTTGAGTTGATTATCATATTGCAATTCATTTGGTCTATAATCATCATTGCAACGCAATATTCAAATGATAGAATTATTATGCCGAAGTTTTTTTGTATTTCTCCTAAAGTAAAAAAAAGGGGGTTTTAAAATGAAAAGAATCAAAATGCTGATTTTGATCGTGCTGATTCTATTCGGATCTTTCTGGATGGCATCCTGCGGCGGAGGCATTGCGGTAGGCATTGACTTGGCAGGCGCCAAGGCACAGTTTGTTGCATGGATCAACAATCAGGAAGATGTTCCTGTAAACGCCGTTGGAAATTTTGTATGCGCCTTAAACGTGGGCGATGTAATCGCTTCTGAGGATCCAATGGAACAATCTCAGGGCAGACAATCGGCTCCAACCAACGAAGCCGGCTGGCTGTTCTATTTGGATGAGCAGCCGGGTGGCTTTTATCCCCATCCGGGAAGGCTTTTAGCCGTAAGTCAAACTGGAAAAATCATGTTTCAGGAGCAAACTCAAGGATGGCCGACAGTGAATCAAGCTGTCCCCGAAATATTCTTACTACCTAACGGGATACGGATTACCGAAGACATTAGTGAATGGACAGTTTTTAATCCGGCTCATGTCCTTTTCCCGATCCCTATTTTTGAGTGGTACGATATCTTGCCTATTGAATTGAGAGTGTACGGTGCATTGGTTACTTGCGGATTGACGCCCACCCAAAATCTTTATAGTGAAACGATGAACATCAGTGATCAGATGTACGATGCCCTATGGGATTTGTTTAGTTGCAGCGAGGCTAGCCCAAGAGTCCAAAAACTTGAATACCCGGATAATCAAGCAGCAGATATTGCAGCCGCCGTAGCGGATCTGGTCACAAACAAAAACGTTAACCAATTAACCCTGTATTTCATCGCCCACGGGGGGCACCAAGCGATGAACATGGGTGGTTACAGTTACTATTGTTCAACCTTGGATGCATTGATGGATCTGTACCCCAATGTTCATTTCACGCTTATATTTGAAACCTGTCATGGAGGCAGCTGGACGGATTATTTTGAAGACCTGGGAGAAGAGGGGATGCCGAATCTGGATATGTGTATCTCATCCACAACCAGTGAGAAAAATGCCTATGGAGATATGGATTCAGCAGAAGGTATCAATGATTTCAACGGGCCTGAAGATCAATACATCGAATTCACCAGTGATTTCCTCCTGCGCATGGAATACTGGACTCATCCCGACCATTGGGGCCAGGTAACCGCTTTAACAAACCCGGTTTTAGGTTCAAATACTTTAAAACTTTACTATTTCTGCTATCAAAGTACCAAAAATCGTAACTATCCCACAGCCGGCATGCCCGAATACTCATCCTATGTTCTTCCGGAAAGGGAGCCGATACTGATTCAGGAACCTCAGATTTATATCCCATAGAACCGTTAAAACGATCAACGGGAGAGATACGCATCTCTCCCGTTTAATTATTCCTGTTCCCAATGAAACCTTTGCTGAACGGAGCAATCTGCTGACGGTTTGTCTTCATCCGAGAGCAACAACTCCAGTATCTCCAGAATAATCTTTCTCGCACTCTCATTCTGACGCAACCCATCCAATCGACCGAGGTTACAAATGACCCGATGCCGACTGATCCCTTTTTCATCTCTATAAGATTCCACTATTTGAAGATAAAGCTTACCGTCACTTCTTGTTTTCTTTAAAAACATAACCGATTATAGCACTAATCCCGGTAGCTTTTTGCTTTTCAAACCTTTTTAGAGAAAATCGCTTCCAATTCCCGTGTTGTTCTCATATCCAACAGTTCAACAGAAAGAATATCTAGCTTAGAAGAGTCTAACTGAATAAGCATTTCATAGTAAGAAGGGTCAATAGTAGGGAACTTTTTCTGTATGATTTTCCACAAAACTTTCTCCATACCTTTTTCCATACCCTTTTCCATGCCGATTCTTTCTGCTTCCTTTATCCTTCTTTCTCTTTCCTTTTCTGCTGATATCCGATCTCTCATCGCTTTTTCTCTGGCTTCATACTGTTCTCTTAAAATATCATCCTGACTCAGTTTTTGTAACATTTCCATCGCCTCCTCTATTTCAGGCACTTCTTTTGTAATCATCTTGCTCAATTCACTTTCGGGATTATCAATAAACATCAACCAATCCAATAAGACGTTTTTTCCGATTTCTCGTTCCACTTCTTCACGATGATCGGTGATGTATCGTCTCAGTTCAGGCAATTCCATCGTGTGGATCTCTGCCACATCGGTTAATTCGATGCCGGT
>CAYYNI010000208.1:0-3723 GCA_964472765.1 uncultured Thermotogaceae bacterium
TTTTTGTAAACAGTTTTTTCAGTTCTTTTGCGGTGTAATCCCCCGAATACGCCATCTTAAGAACTTCTCCCATGGGTAATTCCCCACTTCTTTCCGGACTGAAGGGCCCTTCCTCATTGGCATTGTTGACATCGATCATCTTTCCTTGTCTTTGTGCACCTATGGAAATACCGCCTCCCAAATGGGCGATAACAAAATTACATTTATCATAAGGTTTTTCAATTTCATTTGCAATGACCCTGGCAACGGCCTTCATATTCAACGCATGAACAAGACTGGTTCTTTTTAAATCAACGAAACCCGAAACTCTTGCCAGCTCATCGAATTCATCGATTGAAATAGGATCGGTGATATATGCCTTCTTTTGGGTTATTTCAGCGAAATCATAAGCAATAACCGCTGCAAGGTTCGACGGGTGATCCATGTGACTTTTATTTTTTAAAAAATCCACCATCGCTTCATTCACTTCGTATGTACCACTTTCCAGGGGCGGTAAAATCCCCCCCCTGGCGGCAAAGGCATCGAAATCATTGATAGAATCTCCCTGATTGGTAATAAACGCCAGGATATCTCGTTTGCGAATGTCCAATTGCTCCATGGAATGATGCATATGATCGAATTGAGCAGCATCGTGCACCACCGTTTCACTAACCTGGAGAACATCATCATGGAATTTCCCAATCTTTGTGGATGTCGAGCCTGGGTTGATGGATAGAATCTTAAACATCCATTACCAACCCTTCATTTCTTTGTATTCATTAATGGTCTTTACCAGCCGCTCTGTCCCTTCAACAATCTGTTCGTGAGATGGCAAACAGAAAGAGATTCTCATACAGTTCTTCGTATCCTGCTTCGATTCATCATTAACGGAAAAAGCCTCTCCTGGAATATAGATAATCTTATTCTTTTTTGCGATATCCAACATCTCATTGGTATCAAACTCTTTCGGGAGAGTGACCCAAGTGAACAATCCGCCATGGGGATAGGTCCAACTGACACCATCAATCTGAGACAGAATCTCTTCAAATGCCTTCATCATGGTATCCCTTTTGGACGCATACAATTCCAGGGTAGGTTTCATCCCTTCAATCGGATCGTTTTGTTCCAAATACCGTGCAGCCAAACGCTGGGTCAAGCTTGAAGAACACAGATCAGCAGCCTGTTTCCCCATCACCAATTTTCGGATCATAATCGGATCTCCAATGGTGAATCCCATCCTCAAGCCCGGAGAAAGAACCTTACTGAAAGTATTCAACAACAGCACCGGATTGACTTGGTACTTCTCATCATCCTGCGCCAGTTTGTACATGGTGGGAACTTTCTCACCTTCAAACCTCAAAGCCCCGTAAGGGTCATCTTCGACAATAATCAAGTCTTTGGAGTAGGCATAAGCCAAAAGTTGTTTTCTCTTTTCAAGAGACAGGGAAATCCCGGTGGGATTATCAAAATTGCTGACCATATAAATGAACTTCAATCTTTGGAGCTCATCCGCATTCAGGGCATCGATTTTTTCCTGCAACAGATCCATGTCCGGTCCGTCATCTTCCATGGGAACGATGATAAATCTCGGATCCCTGACTTTAAAAGCACTGGCAGCTCCCAGGTAAACGGGAGAACAAATGGCACAAAGACTATCTCTGTCCAAGAACGTCCTGCCGATCAAATCCAATGCCTGTTGACTTCCGGTTGTAATAACGACATTATCGGGTGTTAAACCCGTGATACCATCGTGTTTTTCAAGCAGTCTGATATATTCTCTTCGGAGTATTTCATCGCCTTCAGTTGTCCCGTATTGGAGAGATACTCGATGTTCATTTTCAATGACATCCTTTGCAATCTCCGCCATAACATGTCTTGGGAAGGTATCCGGATCTGGAACTCCCCCTCCAAATGATATCATTCCGGGAATTGATGTGGATTTCAGCAATTCTCTAATGATACTAGCCTTTGTATTCTTTGCGATCCAGGACAATTTTGCGTTGATATATTGTTCACGCATAGTCATACCCAGCACCTCCAATAATTTTTTATTCATTCATTTTTATTCTAACAGAATCAGGGGACAGAAAAGCGATATATTAATATTACATTATGATCTATATAGTATATTAGAAATAATATAACTAATTTGAGTCTCTTTTGATGAAATTATTTGCACCGTAATGGGCATTAGTGCAATCTCTTTCATAAACAAATGGCTTGTTTTAGTTGATCAAAAGTGATAGAATACGGTTGGTTTATTTCTACCTGGAGGAAAAAAGCGTGTTTCTAACTTATCAAATCATCGTCATTTTGTTTCTAATCTGGGTTTACTACAACCTGATTACCGGCAAAATGAACAAGGCCGCTGCTGGTTTTGCAGCAGGCAGTATTCTTATTTCAATCAACAGCATCTTCAAAATTATCCCCGAATTTGACCTGGAACATCTCAGTCAATTTGTCGACTTTAAAACCATTGCCTTACTGGTGGGTATGATGATCATCATGCCGTTTATCGAAAAATCAGGTTTCTTTCAATACCTGGCCATCATCGTAGTGAAAGCAAGTCGTGGGAAATTGTTGCTACTGTATCTGGTTACCTCTATTACAGTAGCCATCTCTTCAGCTTTTTTGAACAACGTCAGTACCGTCTTGGTGTTTGTTCCGGTTATCTTAGCCATCATGGAAACCATAGACAAAAATCCATTCCCTTTCCTCATGATGATTATTTTGTCCGCAAATCTGGGTGGAACCGCCACGTTAATCGGAGATCCCCCAAACATGGTCATTGGTTTTGCTGCGGGAAAATCCTTCATTGAGTTTTTGGTAAATGTTGCACCCGGAGTGCTTTTAACCTTAGCCTTTGTCTTGATTTATACCATCAAAAAAGAATGGAATGTCTTTAAGCTGACAGAAGAGGAAGAAAAATTGCTGGAAGCCTTCCGTGCCACCGATCCGAAAACTCAAATAAAAGATAAAAAACTGTTAATCAAGTCTCTTTCGGTTTTTGTGGGAGCCATTTTTGGCTTCATGCTACCCCCACAATCCGGAGTGGACCCTGCCGTCATCGCTCTTATCGCCGGCGCAGTGATGCTCATCGTTCTTCGGGCCTCTGATGAAGATATGGAGGAAATCTATCGCAAAATGGAATGGGGAACGATCTTCTTCTATATTGGAATGTTCATACTGGTGTTTGCTCTTCAAAGTATCGGCGTCATTGATTTGATCGGAAATGGATTAATGCTTTTCACAAAGATTCCGGGGATCGGCGAAGCTGCCGTAAACATCATCTTCCTGATCTTTCTTCTTTGGATTCCCCTTCTTCTATCCGGAATCATGAGTGCTGTTCCTATGGCAATGATCATGGTCCCCATCGTCCATTCCTTAATCGAAAAATCCCAAACAATCGGCATCACCATCACCCCATTAGTTTGGTGGGCGTTGGTTTTCGGAACTTGTTTTGGAGGCAACATGACAGTAGTAGGCGCTGCAGCTAATATTGTAGTAACCGGAATGACCGACAAACTACCCCGGGGAAGAATAACCTTTTCAAATTATATCCGTTATTCATTACCAATCGTTCTTTTTTCCGGTGTAATCGCAAGCGGGTATATCCTTGTAAAATACTTCTTCTTTTAATCACATAGCCGGACAGAATCTGAAAACCTTGTTATATTAGGGGCTGCAGAAAATGAAAAAATTCCTCCCTTGGGGGAGGTGCACCCGGAGGGTGTGGAGGGGGTT
>CAYYNI010000209.1:0-3703 GCA_964472765.1 uncultured Thermotogaceae bacterium
TTCTCCCAGAGGAAATGTTAAAAAAAAGATGGTTAAATACACCGATATCTATGCCAATGCCTTTAACGCCGGCTATGACAGCGAAATCTTTTACAGTATAGATGGATCAGATTTCGCCCCTATGAAGAAAAAAGCCGTTTATGATCCTTACACCTCACAGGTTTATAAGGATGCCCTCACTTATGGTTCTCCGAAACTCTGTGAACACCTTTTCATGGCACCTCTGCCAAGTGATTTGGAAGAGGGGATGCATCAGATCATCGTCAAATACACCGATCGATATGGCGTCGATTTTTCAGATAGTGTTATCTTCAAGATTTATTGATAAATCTCATTGCAATCCAATTCTACAACAAAAGAACCGCTTTGAATAAGCGGTTCTTTTGTTAAAACCTCACCATTGACCAAAATCCAATATCTTTGAATCCTATTTTTTTGTATATTGAACCCGCATTGGGATTGTCGTAGAACAAACAGGCACTTTTCCCTCTCTGGTTAACATCATCCACTAATTTTGATACGCAAGCTGTCGCAAAACCCCTTCTTCGATAATCGCCTGTCGTCTGAGTGGCAACGCCAATGATCATTGCCGAATCCTTAGTTTCTGCTGTCAAAGATGCTGTTGAGCATATTTTTTGGTTCATTTTTACGATCGTGGTTTTTCTGCTGCCCTCTTCAAGGGACTGTGCCATCACATCCACGGATGTATTACCTTGAAATTCTGGGAGGGTATCAAACAACTCGACAATTTCTTGAGCATCTTCAGCGCCAGCATATTGAACAAGATCGTATGAAACAGAGTTTAATTTGACCAACCTCTCACATTTCGCAAAATGTTCACGAGCGACTGATTTGATCTCTCCCTTTAGATGGCCTTGAATGACATCAATACTCTCCATTTTCCCTGACAATACCGTAGCTCCTCTTTTAATCAGCTGGTTTATTTTTTCAGCAACCGGCGTCAAATCAAAGTCACATTCTTTACAGTATAAGGTCATATAGGAATGATAGAGTAAAACCGTCGCTTTTATTTTTTTATTTTCCTCGTGTAAAAAGACTTGGCATTTATCGCTTTCTAGTCCAAAGGCTTCAATATCACCTATTGTAAAAAGATTTATTTCCGGTTCAGAAGAAATAAAATCCATGATTTTGGAGATATCCTTGTTTTTTGCCCTGTACATTCATACACCTCCATAAAAAAAGGCCTCTCGAATAGAGAAGCCTGTAAAGATTTGTCTGTTATCTTACTTTATTTTTTGTTTCTATCAAACATACCTATCAAGATCGGGCTGGCAATGTAGATGGAAGAATACGTTCCGACGACTACACCTACCGTCATACCAAAAGCAAAAGGTTGTAAGCCTGCTCCACCGAATAACAACATGGTAAACACAACAACAAACGTGGTCAAAGATGTGTTGATTGTTCGGCTTAAAACTTGATTGATACTTGAGTTGATCGTTTTTTCCATACTGTCTTTTCTGAATCTTTTCATATTTTCCCTTATTCTGTCATAGACTACTATGGTATCGTTCAAAGAATAACCCAACAAGGTTAATATGGCGGCCACTACGGAAACATCAAACGGGATGGAAAAAATAGAATAAAGACCCAATGTGATAATGGCATCATGTGCCAAAGCGATAATGGCACCTAATCCGAATGAGAATTTAAAGCGAATGGTAATATAGATCAAGATGATCGCCAAAGCAATAATGGCTATCCACATCGACTTTTCTTTTAACTCTTCCGCTGCAAATCCACTGACCGTGTTGAACGATTCGATCTTCAGTTCAGGCAAAGCGACTTTCAGTTCTTCTCTTTGAGCCGCATTAAAAATATCTTCTCCCTGTACAATAACGGAAAAACTCGATACCGCTTCGTTTCCTTCGAGTTTTAAATCACTCATCTTGGAAATTCTGGCATTTTCAAAAACGCCATCAGCCGATACCAATTTTTCTCTGAGTTCAGCCACTGTTAGTTCTTGTTTGGATGAGAAAACAAAATCCGTTCCACCTGCGAAATCTACTCCAAAGTTAAACCCTTTCGTGACCATGGAAATGACGGAAACGATAATTAGAACAACTGAAATGATTAGAAACACTTTTCTTTTACTGGTAAAATCCAATTCTCTTTTCATACACGATCACCTGCCTCAACTTCGTGTTTATGCCATTTATTTTCAATAGAGCCGGACATTGCATCAAGCAAGACTCTTGATACAACTAAAGTGGTAAACATACTGCCAAGAATACCAATAATCAACGTAGTGGCAAAACCTTTGATTGTTCCGGTTCCAAGGTAATAAAGGACAATTGCGGCAAGAATCGTGGTAATATTGGCATCAAGAATCGTAGAGAAAGACTTGGAAAAACCACCGGCAATTGCGTTTAACGGTGTTTTTCCCATCTTCATTTCTTCTTTGATTCTTTCGAGTACGATGATGTTTCCGTCAACTGTCGTTCCAATCGTCAAAATGATACCGGCAATACCCGGTAATGTTAAAATGAAGTTTCCGGCAGCCATAACGCCAAAGAGTAGAATGGAGTTGTAAAGCAGTGAAATATCTGCAACAACGCCAAAAAGGCCGTAGAAAATGATCATATAAATCAATACAATACCCAAACCAAACAAACCGGCTATTAAACTGGCTCGGATAATGTCTTTTCCCAATGTTGGACCAAGGGTTCTTTCCTGCAATTGTTCAAGTTCAGCAGGCAAATTTCCGCTCTTGATCAATGCAGCCAGTTCCATTGCCTCTTGTGCAGTAAATTTACCGGAAATTTCAGCCTGGCCGTTTTGAATCGGCACTTGAACAACCGGAGCAACCAGTACAATATCGTCCAATACAATAGGAAGCTGCTCTCCGACAAAGTTGGAAGTAATCCTGCCAAACGCATCGGCACCTTCGCTGTCAAAAGTCAATTGAATCATAAAACCGCCTTTTTGAGTGTCAGCAGCGGCAGCGGCATTCCTCACAGCGGAGCCGTCAAGATAATATTTCTGAGCACCTATTTGTACATACTCTCTGACCAAATACCAAAGCGTTGTGCCATTAACAGGCTCTTTATATTTTAACCATTCTGCATCTTTGTTTGCAAAGAGTTCTTTCGTGGGTTTGGTTACTGATTCCTGTGAATCAAGAATTTCCCCGAAATAAAGCTTTCCTTTTTTTCCAACCAAATTACCCGCTACGGAAGGATCATCAACTCCGGGAATCTCAACCCTTAATCGGATATCATCACCGCTGACTACCTTTTGTACAGTAGCTTCTGTATAATTGGCACTATCTAATCTCTGTCTGACAACCACAACCACTTGATCGGCCACTTCCGATTTCGATTTATCAGAATCTTCATTGAGTTTGATTGCGTACTCAAGCCTTGAACCGCCTTTAATATCTAATCCCAGTCTGATATTTCCGAATATTCTGTCAAAAAATGACGTATACTCTTTCCCGGATGTCGGCCAAAACAAGCCTATAAAAGCGGCTAATAGGATTACAATGACAAAAATAAGTCTGATTCTATCTGCTCTCAAAATGTTCCCCTCACTTTCTTCCTAATCAACTGATATGACTGCTTTTATCTTTCTACCGCTTGATTTGGATCTTTGTTTGATTTGCCTAATATTGCGGAAATTGATTTCCTGGATATCTCCATTTTTGTATCGCCTGTTTTGATTTCTAATGTTGTTTCTTCCA
>CAYYNI010000210.1:0-3669 GCA_964472765.1 uncultured Thermotogaceae bacterium
ACCGATAACATTCCTTATGGTGCATTCATTAACTATTTCTAACAGAGGTTTTTGAAAAGATTTTGATGGGGGAATTGCATGAAAAAAGTTTACGTTTGCTCCGAAGAGAAAAAAAACAGGGTCTATGTGATAGAGGATACGCAGTTGAACCTGTTTGATGAACCCCATTCCTTCACCATCCATTTTGGGAGAAGAAACAAATGGCTGAACCGAAAACATATCTGTTGTAATTCTCTCTCTGATAAAATAAAGAAGATTGCTGAAATCGATAGGTTAAGGAAACGGCATGGCTATTCGCTGGACTTTGAGCAATAGCCCCTTTTGGTTTTCCATTAAACGCTTTCCAAGGATGAATAACACATACGGACCTTTTAAAATGCGTTTATGGACGTTCTATAAGCTTGAGTGATTGAAGTTGATTCGCTTTTCTGGCTAAAGAAGAAAAAGACCCTAGCAGTAACGCCGAGGTCATCTTAATAACGGATTGTTGACAGTCGTGAAGGTGTAAAATGGAAAAAGGGTAAAAACGAAAAAAAGCTTACCGAATTTTGAGAATCATTTTTGGGTCCTGGCGATGCGCAGGCCGAGGATGTTGTAGCTGTTGTCAGGGACGTCGTCGTGACGATTAGCGACCCGGCAGAGACTGGCGAAGTCGCTCCAGCTCCCGCCGCGGAAGACACGGAAGGAGGTGCTACTGGGACCTGTCGGGTTGGTTTTGGTTGTGCTCGGATAATTAGCGTACCAGTCGTGGCACCATTCCCATACGTTTCCGCTCATGTCGTATAGGCCTAGTTCGTTGGGGGTCTTTTGTCCCACTTCGTGGGTTTTTGAGCTTGAGTTGTTCCAGTACCAGACGACATTTGTGAAAGTGTTACTGCCGGCGTATTCAAAATCACTTGTGCTTTTGTGTCCCCCCCTTGCGGCATATTCCCATTCCGCTTCTGTCGGCAATCGGTAGCCTTCTACTTGTGTGATGTCTGTCGTTTGTCTGCCGTTTTTGTCTAAGAGGTTTCCACTGCTGTCATAGGCTTTGCTTAGTCCTTCACTTTCACTTAGCCAGTTGCAGTATTTGATAGCATCGTTCCAACTAACATAGATGACGGGCCTGTTTCCTCTTCCCCAATTTCTATCACTGGGTTTGTTTTTTCCCGTGTCCTCGCAGTAGGCGTCGTATTCGTTGAATGTAACTTCATATTTACCAATGTAATAGTCGTACGTCAGTTTGACCGTGTGCACGGGCTTTTCGTCGCTGTACCCTTCGCTGTTTCCTCTCGTGTTTCCCATTTGGAAGGTTCCTCCTTGGACTAAAACCATTTCTGGTAATTTAGCTCCAATAATAACTGCTGATACAAACAACATGAACATGATCAGTACTTTGAGTTTTTTCATGTTAGCCTCCTTTTCTCTTTGGGTGTTCTGGTTTGAAAATACAAACCATTTTTCGTGGAATGTATTATTAGTATACCAGAAAGTCACTGTTAACCTCCATTCCCGGAAAATTATACCTATGTTCTTGCAACACACCTTTATTAGCAATGTTATTCAAAATATAACTAAAAATACTTGGTATAATTATACCAAGTATTTATTTCAACAAATAGTACTATAACCCTCATAAATAAGTGCCATAAGGAATTCCTTGGTATAATCTAACGGGAATCCAGGTGTTAAGTAAATCGCCAAATTTAATCTTATAAGATGATGCCACAAGTGATCCATGGCAGAAAGGAGGATTTATGAAAATATCGAACTTGGCTCCGGTTATCTCCATCGCCAGAGAGCCGGAACATAAAGAGAAGAATCTTACATTACACAGGGGCTTCGATGAGAACGGAACTGTCCGGTACATCATCACCAGTACCTTAAACGGTCCGGAGATAGAAACCCTCGGTTTCTTCTACATGTTGGACTCGGCCATCGAATGCCTGATAGCCAACCACAAGCTTGAGAATCTGAAGTCTTTTCTTCTGGAAAATCCAAATCCGGGGGACAACCCGGAGGCTGCCATGAGTTTTTTGAGGTTCATCCAAGAGATGGGTGGGGAAATAGACCAGGGAGTCCGCAACAGAATTTACGATGATATTCCCGAGACAACTTACACGGATGAAATTGAGGATCCGGAAGATGCCAACCAAAAATCGCTTGGGTTGACCAAAGATTTGAACAAATTAGTGGATCAGTTCGTGGATAAAATCCAGGACGCCATTTCCTGAAATTCATAGACGAAATCCAAGGATAAATAACCCATGAGCCTTTTTCAGAATGCGTTATACGGGAAATGAGAGGGTGTGATTTTCGCAGGAAAGTGTATAATCAGAATAAAATATTATTTTGAAAAAGGAAGTGGTTTTCAATGACGATAGTTGAGCAAATCAAGTCTTTGAATCTTAGAAAAGGGCAAATCGTTGAATCGGCGGAAATATCTTCAGCGCTTGAAAAAAAATATGGAACCAATCCCACCAGTGTCCTTCTTGCTGATCTTTCATACAACAGAACCAACAAAGGAATCAACTTTGAAAAACATCCACATTTATTTGAGTTCATTAAACCTGGTGTTTATAAATACTTGGGTGAAAATTATCCGTATACCGGCAATGTATACAAAAGAGAAGATGAAGCAGATGAAGATATCATCATTGGTAAATGGGAAGATGGCAAATTAATAGAATTCTCAGAAAAATAATGGTTGATCATTATTTGCTTTATTTGATGTAGCCAGGAAAAGCAATATCGTTTTATCCCAATTCAATCCGAATGTTACTTTCGCCCCAAAATTCGCCAAATTATTAGCCGGTTATAACAGAGTTACCCTGAATTATCGAGAGGGTCGACAGAAAACGTAAAATCCGCTCAGAAATATCGCACATGAAAAAGCACTTGCGTATACCCCTTTATGAGAAGGCTGCCGGTTGTTCTTATCTCAGTATATCTTCGTTGAACCTTCCGATCATTCCCCGATGAACACTCAAAATTCCAGTCAACCTGTCCCAGCATCAAAACACCGGGGGGTCGACAGAAGCCTCGTTTCTCGCTATCCCTCAATAATAGGGCAACAAACTCAATCTTAACACAGATTTAATCAATCGGTTTGACAACGCCAAAATTGTGTGGTAGAATTAGAGCGGTGTCCAACTGTCTAAAGCCTACCTATGAGGAATGGAAACATGATCTCTACACTTTCTTAGGCGGGTGCGACTTAGGTCTAAAGCCTACCTATGAGGAATGGAAACAGGAATTCTATTGCGACTTTATGTTTCCGTGATCTAGGTCTAAAGCCTACCTATGAGGAATGGAAACACGTTGCCTGTCTTCCGTTTTTGCCGGAAGCTCTCGTCTAAAGCCTACCTATGAGGAATGGAAACATTCTTCTGCTGTGTACATTATTTCTTTAAACGTCGTCTAAAGCCTACCTATGAGGAATGGAAACTTATATTATAGTTAATTCTATTATATGATACTAATAGTCTAAAGCCTACCTATGAGGAATGGAAACCTTCAGGAGGTCTGCAATTGTTACCTTGCATTCCTGTCTAAAGCCTACCTATGAGGAATGGAAACTTTTTAAATCCTCCCTTATTAAGTTTATACCTTATGTCTAAAGCCTACCTATGAGGAATGGAAACGTTTTGGACTCAATCACTAAAGCGTCGATTGTTTCCGGTCTAAAGC
>CAYYNI010000211.1:0-3658 GCA_964472765.1 uncultured Thermotogaceae bacterium
ACGAGAATTGCCAAGTGCTTTTTCATCTTCACTACCTCCGGATTTTAAAAAATAAAAAAAAAAGAGGGCATCCTTTTCCGGATGCCCTCTTCAGATCGCCCTGTGGTTTTCTACTTCTATGTCAAAACCGACAAGTTCCTCCAAAAGGGCACTTGCCAATAAAAGTAAAAATATGCACTATTAAAATTTTCGATTAAACCTTTGTCGAAAACCATCTTCGTTCTCCTTCTGTTTTGTTGGATTATTTATATCACAAAAAAATCTATTTGTCAAATGAATTCGAAATGAGTTTCCGGCACATGTCTTTGTCGGGTATAGGGATTGTGATGTGGTAGAATTACCACAGGGAATGATGAAAAAAAGAGGTGATCAAAGTGCAGGTAATCATCTTGGCCGGGGGCAGCGGTGAACGGTTTTGGCCCCTTTCCACATCCAAAACCCCTAAGCAGTTTCTAAAACTGTTTGGGGGAAAATCGTTGATAAGACATACATTCGAGCGTTTGACAGGGGAGATTGCTTTTGAGGATATTTATGTGGTCACTTCTTATCAAACGAGAGAGCAAACCATTCAAGAGATTCCCGAAATACCTGAAGAAAATATCCTCGGTGAACCTTTACGGAAAAATACTGCTGCGGCATGTTTCACCGGCACCCTTTTGGCGAAAGACCATGCGCCCATTCTTGTCCTTCCTGCCGATCACAAGATAAACGAGAAGGAAGTATTTTGGACATACATCCGACAGGCAGAAAAATCAGTGAACAAACAGGAAGGGTTGATTACTTTTGGCATTAATCCCACACGGCCTGAAACCGGTTACGGTTATATTGAAACGGGTGATGAAGTAGATGAATCGGTTTATAACGTTCTCAAATTTCACGAAAAACCAGAGCGGTCTTTAGCAGAAAAATATATTAGAGCGAGCAATTATTATTGGAACAGCGGCATGTTTCTTTGGACAAAGGCGTTTTTTTTAAACCAAATGCTTGCCTATGCACCGGATATATACAATGCCCTAATCGGCATGAACCCTCTGGATTCAGAAAGCCTGAAAACACATTACGAGAAAGTCCCTGCCAACAGTATCGATTATGCCTTAATGGAGCAGTCCGATCAAGTACGGATCATACCCGTTTCTTTAGATTGGTCCGATTTGGGGAGCTGGGAATCCATTAAAGAAATGGAAGGACCTTCGACCAATTCTGAAAATATCTGTTTAATCGACTCGGACAACGTTTATATCCGATCGGAAACGGGGAAAAAGATTGCCGTTATCGGCGGATGTGACGGTTTGATTGTGGTTGAAACACATGAAGGCATTCTGATTTGCCGGGAAACAAGCAGTCAAAAGGTACGAGAGGCGGCAAGAAAATTCAGCGGCCCGAGTGCATTGGAAGATAAGATTAAAAAATAATGGGACAGTTGCATCGAATCAAATGGTTTCATGAACGGCTCCTAAAAGAAGAATATCCTAATTGCAAGGATTTATCCCTGGCCTTTGAAATATCCAGCAGGCAGGCACTCAGGGATGTGGATTATCTCAGGTATTCCTTAGATGCCCCGGTTGAATATAACCGAGCGAAAGGCGGCTATGAATACACCGATTGCTTTTCATTACCCCTGTACTTTCTGCGGGATGATGAAAAAGACCGATTAGAATACCTGGCTTCCCAATATGCTTTATTGCCGGGAAAAAATTCAATGGAGTTATCCAATCTTTTTCAAAAAATTGCCGGCGAGAAAAGAGAAAGAAAAGAACCTTTTCAGATCAAAACATCAGATTTTGAGGAAATCATTACAAAAGCCATTGCTTTCAGTCGACAATTAATCATCAGCTATCAAAAGCCCTCCGGTCAGTCAGAAAAGCGCCTCATCGATCCTTATCGTTTGTTCTGCCGCTTTAACAAATCATATTTGTTTGCCTTTTGCCGTGAAAGGGCTGATTTTAGAGTCTTTCTAATCGACCGAATCAAAGATCTTGAAGTCTCCCAACAGGTCTATTCTTTCCATGAGGATTTTTTCGAAAACTATCAGCTGATCGCCACCTCTTTTACCCGCCAAAAAAAATACACAGCTCAAATTTTCTTCTCACATAAACCTGATCTTTACAGATTTACCGAACCCCAATGGGATGACTCGAATCACATTCTCACATTTAGCTTTGTCAAATCTTCGAACCTTTTCATAAAACTCATCAATTTGGACATGGATTACCCCGGGTTCACTTTTAGGGTCTTGTCTCCGCAATGGTTAGCGGAAAAATTACACAATAGACTAAAAACACTTTCCCCTCATTTTTAATACGACATGATATGTCACAGGCACATGGCTATAATAGATTGTAATTTAATAATGGAGGGGAACAATATGAAAAAAGGACAAAAAACAATGCTGGGAATGACTTGGATGTCTTATCTGGGATCGGCATACGGCTGTCTCAAGCAAGCCGGTATGTGGGACGGAGGCATTCACGAACTGTTTGGATTAACGGGTATGGGTTTTCACTTTATCATGCACGAAAGTCTCTGCCCATCCGGCCCGACGGTTTATAATTGGTTGGAAGAACATTTTGAAATGTTGGACAGAATCGGCGTGTACACCCGGCAAGAATTCGTTTTTAAGGCTTCCGCTACAAACACTTTCGATTTGGCCAGAGAATCCGCAACCGGGATGATTCAGCAATCTATAGAAGCCGGCAAACCTGTTATTACCTGGGGACCCACTCATATTGCTGAATTTGGTATTATTTACGGCTTCGATTCTCAGGACCGGGTGTTCTTTGTTGAAGATTGTATGCCCGAAGAACCCGATCCATTACTTTACGATAACCTGGGTTTATCAGATGTTCCCATCTTTTACGTTCAGTATTTGGTGGATAAAACAGATTTCAATTACGATGACAGCGTCCTGAACGCTTTGAAATTCGGACTGAACTATTGGAAATCAAAAGTGATCCTTTCCCCCAAGTATACATCAGGTAAAATGGCCTATGAAGCAATCATCAATGGGCTTGAAAAAACGGATTATGATCCCTTCGGTTTGTCATACTGTGTCAACGTCTATTCGGATATGAAAACCAATATGATGAAATTCTTTACCCAAATAGCTAAAAAAGAAAAATTCTCCTTTCTTGTGCCGGTTCTTGATCAATATCAACAGGTCGTTGACGCCTTCGCACAAGCCGTGAAATGGGCTCCCTTCAAAGGACCGACCGGCGAATATCATTACACAGATGAGGCGATTAATGGATTGATTCGATCAATGAAAACGGCCATGGAAAGCGAAGAAAAGTTTATGCAGATCGTGTCGCAAAACATTGAACAATAAGTTCTTGGGTTTGGTGTCTGTGGGTTTTTTCAAGATTCCAAACCCTTTAATCTTTCTCCTTAGCTGAATATGCGATCAAAGCGAAAAGCGTTACAAGAAAAGGAATTGTCATTAAAAGTTTTGGGGCAATGGAAGTGTTCACCTGTAACACATTTGCCAATGCTGAAGAGAACCCAAAAAGGAGAGCCGCACCCAGCACGCCCACCGGATTGTTCTTTCCAAGAATAACCGCTACTAAAGCGATCCACCCCCTGCCGTTTGTCATATTCCCTACAAAAGATTCCAGGGGTAGCGAAAGGGCTGCACCGGAGAGAGCACAAAAGGTTCCTGAAA
>CAYYNI010000212.1:0-3651 GCA_964472765.1 uncultured Thermotogaceae bacterium
AAAACTGGCAACCGACACCGTCCTGAAACAAGCAGAAATGATAGCGCTGGAGTTGGCTGAAGCGAAGTAGCTATATCCAAACAATGGCTTGAATACAGAGAATTTGCTATAATAGGTTGGCAGGATTCCCTTGATCTATGTGGATGTAGGGTGTTTCAGGTAAAGAATGAAATAACCGTCTTCCAAAGATGGTCTTGGGATAAGTTCTGTTTTCTTATGCAACACGAAATGTTAATATTGAGAGGAGGAATATCCAATGAAACTACAAATTTGCGCTGAAGTAGAAGGCCATTTTATGCTAAAAGATAAAGTGTCCACCAAGCTATACCCATATGAATTCTCGATATTTGAAAAGCAAGGGAAAAAATATATCAGTGTCACAAAACCCGTGGACAATTACATGGAATATGCGCCAAGGTTGTATAAAAAGAATGGTCAACTCAGCATTGAACTGACTAAAGAAGGCATTTATCGGGATTTACTCGAATGGCTTTTTTATATTGAATCTGTTGGAGCATTTGACTTTGAAATTCAGAAAATACATAAAAAAGAACTTGAAGTTAATTGGATTTGTGAGACTGACGATGAAAAAGGACTTATTCCAATTCTCTCATGTCAGTGGAAACTTAAAACCTCAAAGCAGGGCAAGTATATATCTAATGAAGTATTAGCTAGTCTTGTTTGGTTCCGTAAAACGATGCCAGAGGCTCATATACCTTTTGGCTACTATAGGCAAGGTGTGTGTTTCTTTGAGCAGGAAGAACATCTTTTTGCTTTCATAAATTTTTACATGATGCTTGAATTCTGCTTTGCTGATGGTAAGACTAAAAAACAAGATGTCACAAAAAAATTCTTAAGCTCACTGTTTTTAGAGTTGTGCGTCCTTCAAGCTATCTCTTTGATAAGAAATGACCGAAGAAATTTTACCTGGATGCAAAATGAGTGTATAAGACGAAATAAACTGTTTGATTTTGAAGGTGTTGTTTTTTTATTCATAAAATATCGCGGTCTTTTATCTCATGCGACAATACGTTCAAAACCTTATTTATATAATGATCAATCAATAAGACCTTTAACACTTTTTATAAGGACTGTATGCTTTATGTTATGTGGAAATATAGAGATTTTTTCAACTTTAAATGAAGAACAGAAAAATCTTCATTTTCAAAAAGATATTGAAAAACTTAAAGTTGAGCTAAGTGATTTATGGCCTACTATTGATAATTGAGAACAATAATAACTGAGTATATCAAATACCGGTTAATCGATCACCAAATGTGACGAAGAACCATTGTTCGTTTCTGTTAACAATTTGAGTTAAAAATAAAACAGGACAAATAAAAAGAATAAACTAACTTAGACAATTGATAAAATTTTCGCTAAAAGTGGCTGAATTGAAGACAAATATGAAGACGGACAAACAGCTTAAATCCAAAAAGCGGGTTGCAGATCATGGTGAAGTGTTTACCAACGAGAGAGAGGTAAATGCAATGCTCGACCTTGTCAAGCAGGAAACAGAAAGGATTGACTCTCGTTTCCTGGAGCCCGCATGTGGTAATGGAAACTTTCTGGCTGAGGTTTTAAGTAGAAAACTGCATGTTGTTGACACACGTTATGCAAAAAATCAAAACGATTGGGAAAGGTATGCTGTAATTGCCGTATCCAGTATTTACGGAGTAGAAATACTAGAAGACAATGCCCAGGAATGCAGAGAACGGTTATTTGAAATCTTTGACAAACATTACACACTTCTTTATAAAAATAAGTGCAGAGATGAATGCAGAAGAAGCATTCGATTTCTTTTTCAAAGAAATATCCTCTGGGGTGATGCGCTGGACTTTTGCAATCCTCTTACAAAAGAACCCATTGTTTTTTCGGAATGGAGTGCTGTAAATGGATCTATGCTTAAACGAAGAGATTACGTATTCCGATTCCTGGTTGAACAGTCACACCAATTTTCACTGTTCAATGATGAGGGAGAAGCTGCTGCAATTGATGAACCTGTTAAAGATTACCCATTGATACATTTCTTAAAGTTAGGTGATGATGATTCAAACGAACTATAATCCTGATGTTCTTACGTGTCTTGCAAATCTGAGCAATGATGAAGTATTTACACCGCCCAACCTGGTGAATGATATGTTGGATTTGCTCCCAGCCGACTTGTGGCGAAATCCAAAAGCGACATTCTTAGATCCAGTATGCAAAACCGGTGTATTTCTTCGAGAAATTGCAAAACGTCTCATGCTTGGTTTAGAAACAAAAATACCGGACAAGCAAGAGCGGATTAATCATATTTTCAAAAATCAAATTTACGGCATAGCAATCACCGAACTTACTTCACTCTTATCCAGAAGAAGTGTCTATTGCACGAAGAAAGCAAACCACAATAAGTATGCACTTTGTACAGATTTTACTGATGAACAAGGAAATATCCGATATGAAAGAATGAAACACACTTGGCAAGACGGAAAATGCAATTTTTGTGGAGCAAGTCAAGATGTATACGAACGTGAAGATGCTTTGGAAACATACGCATACAATTTTATCCACACAGCTAAACCAGAAAAATTATTCAATAATATGAAATTCGATGTAATTGTTGGTAATCCACCCTATCAATTGAGTGATGGTGGTGGTCGTGATTCAGGTGCAATTTCACTTTATCACAAATTTATCAAACTAGCAAAGAAATTGAATCCAAGATACCTCTCAATGATTGTTCCTGCAAGATGGTATTCAGGTGGAAAAGGACTTGATGAATTTAGAGATGAAATGCTGAAAGATAAAAGATTGGCTCAAATACACGATTTTCCAGAAACATCGGATTGCTTTCCCGGTCTAAATATTCGTGGTGGTGTTTGCTATTTTCTTTGGGACAGAGAACATAAAGAAGATTGTACAATAACAAATTACAAAAATGGCTCAGTTCTAAGCACTTCAAAAAGACCGTTGCTAGAACCAAATTCAGATGTTTTTGTAAGATACAATGAAGCCATTGACATACTTAGAAAGGTTAAGAAATTTAATGAAAAAACTTTTGATGAAACAGTGAGTGCAAGAAAACCCTTTGGGCTTGATTCTAATTTTTCAGGTTTTAAAAAGAATAAAACTGATAATCATAATATCTTACTTTATAGATTTGGCGACAATGGCTTTGTGAGCGAAGAACAAGTATTAAAGAATAAGCATTGGATTAAAGAAATCAAAGTCTTGGTTTCCAAAGCCAGTCCAGGTGGAGATTCATATCCCCACCAAATAATTAGCAAACCAATTGTTGCTGATAAAATGTCTTGTAGCACAGAGACTTATCTAGTTGTTGGTGTTTATAAAAACAAAAGAATAGCAGAGAATGTGGCAAAATATATGCACACACGTATTTTCCGATTTTTGATGTCATTAATAAAAAATACACAAAACATTTCTAGGGGTGTATTTGCTTTTGTACCAGTCCAAGATTTCAACGAAGAATGGACAGATGAGAAATTATTTGCAAAATATGATATCACCGAGAGTGAAATTGAATTCATTGATACCTTGATAAGACCAATGGATTAGTATGAGTAAAAAAGAATTTTTTCCACCCCGACCGTCCGCCAATCCAACCATTTATGCATATGAATTGTTGGGTGTGGATACACATAAAGGTTT
>CAYYNI010000213.1:0-3637 GCA_964472765.1 uncultured Thermotogaceae bacterium
TTAATCAATTTTTCTGCCAGATAGATATCGAAAAAATTTGTCGGCAAAGGGATACATTCATTTTCCATGAGTTTGAAACCGGCTTTGGCATTTTGAAATATGTAGGATCGATCTTTTGATATGAAATCAGAGAACAAGGCTTTCCCGCTTTCATCCAAACTTAGCCAATCGATGGTAAAGGACTCCGTTTTATTGGCCAATGAAAAGAAATGTAAGTGGTTAGACTCTTCTGATACAGACTGTAACCCACAAGCGATTTCACCATAGCTGTTCAACGACTCAAATATCGAGTGGAGAGAAGCCCTATCAGATATCAAATGCTCCTTTTCCTGATCTTGTTGTTCCTGAACCAGTGTAAAGTCAGGATCGTGAGGAGTTAAATCGTCTGCCAAAAGATCTGCGGGAGTTGGTTTAAAATAAACAGGATTAGGTGGCATCTTGTCAGATTCAAAACCCGGAACAGACCCATCATAGAGAGAGTCCTTCGGATCACTTCGGAAGAGCACATTTGCAACTTCGGGCCCACGAACCTTGGCAACGGTGTGTTTTGAAAAGGAATTGATGAGCGTTAAATCCTGTTCCTCCAACAAATGCCACTGATACTCAATATCGGACTGGGATAAAGGACAAATAGAGAACTTAGGCGTATAAAAAGGCTTGGGAGCGTTCTGAATTTTGTAAGGAGCTCCCTTGTATAACACGCCCATAAGCGATAATTGGTTGGTCACCACAACAGCGGATTTATCAGAGATGTCCAAAGAATCAGCCAGATATCGTTTTGACGCAAGAAAATAACTATTGCCTTTGTTTAATTCCTCAAAATACTTCTGGAGTAAAAAGACCAAGGTTTGACGCTGAAGAGGGGGTAAAAAAGAGAGCTCAAGAGACGTACGGTAGCGGTTAAAGGCAGTGGCGAGACCAGTGATGATATTGTTCTCTTGGATATAATTCTTCAACCGAGTGGACCAGTAAGAAAGAAAAGCCGGAGAGGAGGCTCTCAATGGTACGTCTTCACCTGTTAAGCAAAGTGCTGTAAACATCTCGATAACGTCGTAACTCTTTCCGGTATGGAAATCAGCATAAACAATCATCCCGGTATCCCGTTGGTACAGACGAGCGGAGGGACGGGATTCAGGATGGAGGACACAATTTAAAGGTTGACCGATAGCAACGGGACCTGACCAGGGGGACGGCCACCTATGATCTCGTAAAAGAGCTCTCCAAAGGGAAAGACTGTTGCTGAGCCGGAGCGAGGATTCTAAGGTATAATCCTGTGCACCAAGAGAACTAAAAACCCAACCCATAGGAGCGACCTGGTCATCCCACCCCTTTACCTCACTAGCCGACCAGTCGTCAACTTGACTTTCCTCTATCTTTACGGATTCCTTCGAGCTCTTACCTTCCTTTAGGTCACACAGCCTGTGCGCATGGCTTTCCAACATTTGTGCCAGCTGACGTCCATCTACCACGGGGAGCTTCTGCAGCACCAGGGGCTCTTTCCGGGTATAAACTGTTTCTACCACCGAAGGCGCTGTGAGTAACGTTTTTGACGAGGTGGCCATAAGCTCTATCTTGCCATATGGTGTTTCGTACAGATAGTTTTCATTTAAGACGCTATTTGAAAGGTAATATAGGTGAGGGGCCCGGCTCTTTCCTCCTGAATATTCTATGGGGGTTTCTCCAAAGAGGAGATTTAATGTTTCTATTATTGATTCGATGATCCTTTTGTACTTAGAAGGGATATCAATATCAACGGCTATCAACGTCCCCTTTTCATATAGGCTACCCAGGCGAATGGCAATGTTGTCATCTGTGCTGAAATCAGAGGGTTTGTAAGTCCTCTGTTGCCAATTGCTGTCTGCATAATATTTTGATCTTTTCTTTTTACGTACAATCGAAAATCCTTGATTATATAAGAAAATGGCTTCTTCTCTGACATCGGTATGATCATACTGATCCGAAGTTATTATTTCAGGTGTTGCTTGAATACTTGCTAAAGCCATATAGCTGCCTCCATGGTTAAGATTTTAGTAATCTGAAAAAGGAGGACATTGAAGTGTTATCTTTATTGAGACACCCCGTGACTCGTTAAAAAAACACCTATAACAACATCCCTAACGCCTACGTTTATAAACGTGGGCGTTCCCTTTTGATAAGAGATAACTATTAAATTTATGAGGTTTGAAGTTCATTTGGAAAGATGGTATAATCAAGTGGAGTGATTTACCATAAATTCAAAGGAATTCAAATAGCCGGGTGTTGACGCACCCGGTTTTATTTTGCCTCTATTTTGACTGTTTTTCTTCTTCTGTGCCCCCTTCTTTTTTGTAATTTCGCCGTACTTCAACGATTTCCCCTATAATGAAATATTGGGAATTTAAGTTTTCTTCTGTTAAAAATAAAGGTTCATAAAGTGCATTATCGTTTTTGAGGATGTAATACGGATTCTTATTGTAAAATCGGCACATTAAAATCATATCTTCCATTTTTTCTCTTCTATGGCTCACAAAAACCACTGTGCCGTCTTTTATACTGTTGAAACGATCACAATCAAGGGTTTTTACCAAGAGTAGATCTCCCTTCTGAACAAAAGGGGCCATATTATCAAGTTCATATGTATAGGCCATGTCTGCTTGTGTTTCGGTGGGGATTGTTCGTTCAATATTCTGTGTAATAAAAAAAAGGAAGGGACTAGGAATACACGTTAGTACGGGTATGCTCCTAATCTCTTCACATGTTTTTTTATTCTCGTTTTCTGTAAAAAAAGCTTCCTTTCGTTGGGTGATCTCATTTATTGTGTCAGACGGAATAGTTTCTTTGGATTCGAAACCCAGCTGGGTTTTGTTTTTTTCGTTGTGACGTTTTAAAAGAAGCACCTGAATATCCATTAGCTCGTCAATCGTTGTGTTATAAAAATCAGCGAGGCTTTTTAGGGTTTCCTTTGAAGGTTTTGCCCTTCCGATTTCATAAGCTGAAAGTAATGGCCTTGAAATACCAACCTTTCTGGCAACTTCCTCTTGAGACAGATTCCTGTTTTTTCTGAGTCTTTTCAGGTTTTTTCGAATTCTTTCACGGAGTTCAATATCCTGCAATAGTTTAACCTTTCCTGAGTTTTCCTAAACATTTTTATCAAATATACTCTTGATAATATATATTCTATCAGAGTATCCTAAAAACACACCAAATATAAGACGCATTGTATCATAAATTATTCCACCTTAAACAATAAATTTTGATTAACAATAAATGAATATACTGTTGTTTTACAAAAATGGCCTTGCAAATTTTAAAATCGTAAATCAATTAATTACAGACCGCTTACACTAAGCGTTACAGAGAGATTTTATGTTCTGACTGAATAACGTCCGCAATAACAGCCCTTTCTAAGTCTTCACCGCTCGTCTTAACCCATCAACCTATGAAATCCCTAACTTCTTTAACAAGAGACTAAATATACGCACCTACCATTCCTGATATAAAAGTGAAAAAAATCACAAGCTATAATTATCAACATAAGCCGATTTGCCAAGTTCAATCACCCATTTTCAGCGGCATCCCATTCAGGGCATTTATAAAATCCCGTGTTTATAAGCGTTTATTCTGCGTATTTTTTGTCTGGAAAAACACACGGGTGTCT
>CAYYNI010000214.1:0-3625 GCA_964472765.1 uncultured Thermotogaceae bacterium
TGTAAGTATGGGTTTGATTTCTTTCAAATAGTCTTGTGCCGTTTTCTTCCATGTGTATTTTTCAAGTACTCTGGATATGGACAACCGAGAATAATTTCTGTATTCCTTTTCGTGCATAACAGCTCCCTTTAATGTACTGATAATCGAATGTACATCTTCAGGATCAAATAAAAAGCCGTATTTAAACCCATTTTCTCTCAAAATTTCACTCGGACCGCCGTTTTTGGTTGCCGCTACCGGTAACCCGCAAGACATAGCCTCTATTACAGTTAGTCCAAAGGGTTCATATAAAGCTGGATTACAAAAAACAGAACGATTGATTTGTGAAGCCCTGTATAAAGCAGCAAGATCCTTCTGATTATCAGCATTATAAAATGAAACGTCATCTTTTAAATGATGTTCTTTAATATAAGCCAACCATTCTTTTACTATCTTTTTTTCACTGTCTTTTAACCCTTCAATACTTTCATAAACGTCCTCTACACCTCTGACTACTATGAGCAAATGAGCACGCTCTCTTAATTCCTGGTCAGCAGCAAAAGCCTTGATTACACCCATATGATTCTTTTTAACATCAATTCTGCTTGATAAAATAATCAACGGTTTCGAGTACTTATTCAATGATTGAACAATACCAGCATCACTGTCGATTGACGCTTCATTAAAAATCCTTCTATTGACACCGGGAGGAACAACCTTAAAATGCGAATCATCCTTTACATTGATCCACTTCTCATATTTTGGATGGCCATATTGCTCAAAACGTTCCATTTCAGTGCTAACAAAATTGATACTGGAATATTTCATTGATATTCTTTCAGCCGCCAATCGCTTGCTGAAATGGAAAATACGTTCAAAATCATTGATATTGTCACGATTGATTCCCAACTTGTCCATCTTCAAAGCACCTAATGAATGGGCTGTAAAAGAGTAAGGAATTGATGCTTTCTTAGAGATTAGGGCACAGGTTATCCCGCCATCTCCATAATGACCGGTCAGAAAATCGGGGCGTTCTTTTTGCCTGTCGTAAAACTGTAGAACACGATCCGACCATTCCTCTAAAAAAGGCCATAGATCCTCTTTCCTTAAAAACTCATTAGGACCGCATGGAATTCGAATAATCCTCAAGTTATCATTCCCCGGATAGACATCGTACTCAGATTCAAATTCAGGCCATTTTGAATCAATTATTCTTCTTGTGATGATATCTGTTTGAATACCCATTTCAGCCATCGCAACTGCCAGTTCCTTGACATATACCAATTGCCCACCAAAATCCGGATGCTGAGTCCAATAACTGTCTTTTGAATCAAAATTTCCTTGTGGATTTAAAAAAGCTATTCTCATTCTTTCACTCCTTCTTAAGACGCAAGAGATTATCTTGTGGATTAGTAATTTTTATTTACACTAAAAACAATTATATCAAAAATTCGGTCCGAATCGTTTGCATCGTCGGCAACGGGAGATCTGAACCGATGGTCTTTAATCTTATTGCTGCAACGGCACTCCCCCATTGAGCTGCAGTAAAAATATCCTGATGATTCAGTAAAGCGCAGTAAACGCCAGCCCAAAAGCCGTCCCCGGCACCTGTTGTATCCACTACTGTCACACTAAGGGAGGGTTGATGAACAATTTTCTCTCCATTGGATACCAATGCTCCTTCTTTTCCCATGGTTAATATCACATTTTTTGCTCCCAAACGATGAAATTCACGGATATAAGCTTCATTGTCCATTCTACCAAAAAGGTGAAAAGCATCATCATCGGATGGTTTACAAAGATAGGTTTTCTTAAGAATTTTAGAAATGGTCGCCATCGGATCATCGTCTTTTTGCCATAGTATCTTTCGGAAATTCGGGTCAAAACATAATCGAATATCGGTATTTTCGATATCCTCCAAAATACTGAATACCGTTTGTCGAGCAGGGTGATGTGAAACACTCCAGGTACTGATATGAAAATATTGAATGCTCTTGAGCAGCTCATTCAGTGTTTTTGGTTTCTCAATATAATAATCGGCCGATCTCAACGGCAAAAACGTCGGGTTCCCTTTTGATTTTGCAACAAACACCAAAGAGGTGTTTTTCTGCTCATCCACTTGAACATAGGTTGTATCTATCCCTTTTTCTAGAAATGTGCTCTTGAGATAGTCCCCAAATGGATCATTGCCTATTCTGGTAATCAATATGCCATTTTCTCCGAGATTCTGGAGATTTGCGGTAATATTGGCTGGAGAACCCCCAGCATGCCTGATAAATCCATTAACGTCTGATAAGCTTTCAGAATAATCCTCCGATAGAAAATCAATCAGGGCTTCTCCCAATAATAAGACTTTACTCATCATTTCCTCCAATTGTTGATTCAGTCATGAAAAACCCGCTCAACCGCAGATGCTATATGATCAGCAATCCCTTTTTCAAAGGGATAGGGTAGAATTTTATCAACGGATAATTCTTCTGGTTCGATAAAAGCCGCTAATGCCTTAGCCGCTTCCATTTTTACTTCATCAGTTATCTGTTTTCTCCACTTAACCGCCGCCTTCATGATTCCCGGAAAAGCTAACACATTGTTGACCTGATTGGGATAATCAGATCTTCCGGTCCCCACAATCTTTGCCCCTGCTGCTTTCGCCCTTTCAGGCAGGATCTCCGGAACGGGATTAGCCATTGCAAAAACGATGGCCTCGGCGTTCATACTCTGAATCATCTGTTCGTCTACAACATTTGGTGCAGATACTCCGATAAAAATGTCCGCTTGGGCGATTACTTTTCTTAAATCACCGGTTTCTTTTTGGGGATTCGTTTTGAGTGCCATCAAAGCCTGTTCGTCATTTAACCACTGTGCACCCTCATAAATAGCCCCTTTTTTATCACATAGTATAAGTCTTTTAAATCCATGACCAATCAACAGTTTTGCAATAGCGATTCCGGCTGCACCGGCTCCGTTAATGACCACTTTACAGGCATCGGCTTGCTTGTTCAACAGTTTTAGAGCGTTAATAATCCCGGCAAGAACCACTATAGCAGTCCCGTGCTGATCATCGTGAAACACCGGGATGTTAAGAGCTTCTTTTAATCTTTTCTCAATATAAAAACATCTCGGAGCTGAAATGTCTTCCAGATTAATCCCACCAAAAACAGGGGCAATGTTAATAACCGTTCGAATGATTTCCTCAGAATCCTGGGTATTCAGGCATATGGGAAAGGCATTTAAATCTGCAAATTCCTTGAACAAAACTGCTTTTCCTTCCATCACCGGTAATGCTGCATTGGGTCCGATGTTTCCCAACCCCAACACCGCTGAACCATCACTGACTATGGCAATTGTATTGCCTTTTATTGTATAATCATACAGGGTTTCAGGATTATTTACAATTTCTTTGCACGGCGCTGCAACCCCGGGGGTGTAAGCCAAACTCAGATCCTCTTTGTTTTGAACGATTGATTTTACATGAGTTGAGATCTTACCTTTCCACTCTTTATGTCGTTCAAGAGCCTTTTCGAATATATCCACTTTCTACCTCCCCTTTGTTTTTTTTATTAGTTCGTCAATGGGGACGGTTCTGTTTGAAAAAGAAGCAGAGACTGTTTTTTCATTGGTGTTGTTTTTTGCGATGTTAAACAAG
>CAYYNI010000215.1:0-3613 GCA_964472765.1 uncultured Thermotogaceae bacterium
ATCAAAGAAGTGGGTCTTGCAGAGAGAAACGGTAAAGCTGGAAGAAAAAAGATTTTGATCGAAATTGAAAAAAGCCACAAATTTGTTTTAGGGATCAGCATTGAAAAGGATATGACGACCATAGCTCTTTCAGACCTGAATTTAAACATCCTATCAAGCAAAGAATTTTTAACAGATGCCACCCTATCACCAGATGTATTCCTTAACATCATTGTCGAACAAATAAAGGATATTCTTTGGAAACTAGATATATCAAAAGGTAATATCCTGGGGATCGGTGTTGGAGTTGTTGGAAAAGTTGATCCGCAAAAAGGAAAAAGTATAGATGCTTACGGCATCTGGGAAAATGAAGTGAGCATTCGTGAAATGTTGGCAAAATCTCTCAAATTACCGGTGATTGTTGATAATAACGTAAGGGCTTTGGCAATAGCTGAAATCAATTGTTCAAAGATTAATGCTGTTGAAGATTTTGTGTTTATCAAACATGGTCCCGGGATTGGTGCAGCCATTGTCATCAACAAAAAACTCATTTATGGCTCGGAAAATCAAGCGGGTGAAATTGGCCACATCATTGTAGATCCAGATGGTCCATTATGCAATTGCGGCCAAAAGGGATGTTTGGAAACCGTTGTATCCACCAGGCGTATGAAACAGTATGTAAGAAAAACCTTTTCAAAGACAAAAACACCCATACTATACGAACTATGCCAAAATGACCCGTTAAAAATTGATACCGCTATGATATTTAGTGCCTATGAAAAAGGGGATTCCCTCATCAAAAAGATCATTGATGAAAATATCTCCTACATGGCAACTGGTATTATCAATCTTTTGAAAATTCTGGATCCCCAAAGAATTGTTTTTTTCGGAGAACTTTTTAAATATAAAACTTTAATGGAACAGTTGGTGAACAAAATCAGTGAAATGCTATGCGATGAATCGGTGAAAAAAAAGATTGTAACCAGCTGCCTGGAGTATCAGTCCAAAGCAATAGGACCACTGGCTTTAGCTTTGGAGAGACTTTTTTACGATACAGGAGCAATTTACAAATAAAAAAATACAGGAGTGATTCGATGAGAAATCTGGTAAGAATTGGTGTGGTTTGTCTGGTTAGAAAAACATTTGATTATCTAGCCGCTGGGGAAATATACAAAGAATTGATTAAAAAATACACCACAAGAAAAGATGTAGAATTTGTTTTTATTGAAGAACCACTCATTGAACCTGAAGATGCAAAACAGGCATCGGAAAGATTATTGAGCCAACATGTTGATGCGGTGATCATTATCAGTGGTACTTTTCATTTAGGGCATTTGGCTTTAATCATCAATAAAATAGTCCAAAAACCACTATTGCTGTGGGGTCTTCCAGAACTTCCTTATAACGGCGGTAAAATAAGACTAAATTCGGTGTGTGGTGTTAATTTGAATGCTTCCAATCTGTACAAAGGCGGAACCGATACCTTTTGGGTTTCTGTCTCGGATGAGATAGACGAGGATTGGTTAAAGGCAGTCAAAATGAAAAAGGCATTAAGTGATTATCATATGGGAATTTTGGGGTATCGAGCCAAAGGTTTCTTCAATGTAGGAATTGATGAATTAGGCGCTTATTCTAAAACCGGTATGCTTTTAGATCATTATGAGTTATCTGAAGTATTCAACACAAATGCCTTAGCAGATGAAATTGAACAAACCAAAGAAGAGCTTGTTGAAATATTCGATGTTGATGCAATCAGTTCTGAACAACTTGATAAAGTGGCCCAATTATCAGTCAAATTTAAACACTTTATGGACAATAATAATTTAGATGCCTTAGCAATCCGATGCTGGCCAGAATTTGCAGCTGAATTCGGAATTGCACCATGTGCTTCAATGTCTTATCTTCAATCTAAAGGGTATTTGCTCGGTTGTGAAGGAGATGTGGAAGGTCTCATGAGTATGGTTACACACCAAGCGGCGGGTGCTCAAACACCATTTTTAGCCGATTTCTCTCAAGTGGATTTAAAAGAGGATTTTGCGTTGTTATGGCATTGTGGAGTCGCACCTTGTAATTTAACAGATGGCGTATGTAATTGCTCGCTGGATTCTTATCACGCAGGCGGAAAAGGTGTGACAGCAGATTTTGTAATGAAACAGGGATCCATTTCATTCTGTCGAATAGATACCGCAAGAGGGAAAACCAGGTTACTAATCGGAAAAGGTGAGGCCTTTCCGATGGAAAAAGAACTGCGTGGCACTTATATGAAAACACGATTTGACATCCCGTTAACCGAACTCCTAAACAAGGTCGTTTACAATGGATTCGCCCACCATATCTCTGTTGTATATGGTGATTTCACCAAGTCTTTTGAAGTTTTAGCCCATATCAATAAATGGGAGATTGTGAGGTAGAGTATGGATAATCTGAATGGAATACATGACAAAATTCCTCTAAAAACAAAGCTGCTTTTTGGCGCCGGAGATATATTCGGTGGTGGGGCATTTAATATTATCAATTTTTTCTTTGCTTTGTTTTTAACCGATGTCATCGGTCTGAATATGGTCTATGTTTCCCCGGTCTTTTTGATAGGAAAAATCTGGGATGCGGTTACCGATCCCTTTATGGGAACAATCACCGACGGTACTAAATCAAAATACGGCAGAAGAAGACCTTATTTCCTGGCCGGAATAATTTTGATATTCATTTCATTTTTTCTGTTGTGGTATCCGGTGCAGTTTGATTCCCAAATGTCAAAATTCATTTATGTATTGTTTGCCTATTTATTATTCAACACGGTTGTAACAATGGTGATGGTTCCATATCAGGCTATGTCTGCTGAAATATCGCTCGATTACAACGAAAGAACGTCTGTTAATTCCATTCGACTGGCTTTTTCGCTGGGTTCATCATTGATTTGTGCAGTTCTTCCCATGCTGATTGTCAATTCCTTTGAAAATCTTAGAACAGGCTATATCGTCATGGCTGCTGTGTTCGGATTGCTTTTTTCTCTTCCGTGGTTAGGGGTATTCTTTTCCACAAAAGAGCGGGAAGATTTTCAGCCTCAGAAAAGAGCCATCAATTTCAAGGCGATGTTTATTGACCCGTTTAAGATCAAATCTTTCCGATATTTGCTGTTGATGTTTCTCGCTGCCTATCTGAGTATGGATATTGTATCGATGATCTTCGCTTATTATATGAAATATTATGTGTTAAAGCCCGGTTCTTTATCTTTGGTTTTGGGCGTTCTTCTGATTGTTGAAATCCTTTTTATTCCCTTTTATGCCTTTATCGCAAAGAAAAAAAGCAAAACGGTTGCATTTATCATCGGCGCAATCATTTGGGCAATCGGCAGTGTTTTGATCTTTATCGTTCCTTCTACAGCGCCTTTATACGTCATTATCATTTTAGCCGCTTTAATCGGTTCAGGCGTCAGTGCAGCAGCTGTTATTCCCCACACATTATTCGGGGATGTCACAGATGTTGGAGAATTGGCTTATTCAGAAAGAAGAGAGGGATCATTCAGTGGCATTATCACGTTTGTAAGGAAATTTGCTTCAGGAATTGCAGTCGCATTCGTTACATTCCTTTTAGGAGTAACTGGCTATCTGAATCCCGAAATCATCATTGAAAACGG
>CAYYNI010000216.1:0-3610 GCA_964472765.1 uncultured Thermotogaceae bacterium
TTACCTACGAGGTCATTTTCTCAGATTTTTACGGCTGCCTTTTTAATGATTTTGTCCGGGAAGATCATCATCTGGACGGCGTTATCTACAACATTCGTAGTTGGCTTGCCGAATTGGAAGTTAATCCCTTTGAATCCGGAAATCTCAGCCTGTCGAGGGAAGAACGTTCGGATGAAGTAAGGTTGACGTACACCAACCGCATGAAATCCGGCGAAAAACGTATTTTAAGAATTCTTTTTACCAAGAATTGTCCCAAAGAAATTGTTGGTATGGTTGAAGAATCATTGGATGGATTATTGTCAGTAAAGGAACGAGCTTTGGTCGTGGCGTAATGGTTAAAACAGTACAGAGGCGGGCGAAATCAAATGTCCGTCTCTTTTTTGAACGGAGGTATAGCATGAATAAAGAGACCCTGATCCCATGGTTACTATAATTTTTCACTTAATAGTTGCCATATGCTGCTCGCATTCAAAAATTATTCTTAAATAGAATCTTTCACCCCGAATTTCGCCTTAAAATCTTCATAGCTATTTACCCAATCAAATTTTACTAGATCTGATGTGAGGTCTCTCTCTTGAACGGCTTTGAAATGGAGTTCACCACACTTGATTTTATAACGTTCTACATTTGTGAGATCTCTCTCCTGTTTATCCGTTTTCGTTTCCACAATAAAATATATTCCCACGGGTCCCTTTTCTAAGCCGTTCTTACGGCATACCACAGCCCAGTCTGGTGAATAATGTCCGTAGGGTGTTTCAATAACAAACCCGCCTTTTTTTAATTTAGTGAACATAATAATGTTTTTATTGGACTCCAGTTTCTCGGCAAAGGCTTTTTCTCCTTTGCTATCCATCTTATAATATTCATTTATAGCTTTTTTACGGTTCGGATTCGCCCTGAATATTCGCCATTCATCTCTAAAGTCTTCTTCATTAATAACATCTGTAGCAAATATCTGACCGGCATCAAGTTCATACCCGTCAATGACTTCATATGTTTTAATACTTGCTGCTTTCATATTCTTGAGTTTCTCAAGAATTTTTTGCGTGACTATATCAAGTATATCCTGGAAGCTAAGCGCTTGACGATTCTCAATTTTCTTCAAAATCTTTATAATTGCAAGCCTTGGCAACATGGTATGGTACATAATATAATTGGCTATTTCAAAATCACTTTTTTCTACCGCTTTTTCCCCTTCTTCTAAATCAAATATACCTTCTTCTTTTTTAAGCAATTCAAACTTTTGAGCCTCATTAAATCCTGCCTTACTGGTTTCAATTGTGATAGGCTTTTTGACCCTGAAATTTTTTAAATAGTGATTTATTTCATCAGCACATTCATCTATAAATTGATCTTTATCAATTTGACACTTATAATGTGTTCGTTTTGTCAATTTATCACATAGTCCTTTGTATAAATTGACGAATTCCTTTTCAGAGACAAATGCCCTGGTGTTATTAGTATAAGGCTCGTTATCACCATTCTTAATTTCTATACGGTTAGTTCCCTTTTGTTGCATCAGCCTGGTAAATTCTTTCTTCAGCAACATGGTATGTTCTGAAAGCGTCTCATCTTCAAATTGTATTTTTTCAAAGAGTTTTGTTGTTTGTTCAATGTTTTTTCTCAAAACATTATTTTCATCTAAAATCCCATTTTTCTGTAGTTCCTCTTTAAATACATCCACTAATTCCGGTGTGATTTTGTCCTGAGGAAGACCTGCTGATTGCAATGTCGTAATAATAATTTCAGCGGTTACTTCATGCTTGTTAAAGTTCATACTGTCACGAAAATCAGCCTGAAGAGTTCTTGAGAAATTATCATAACTATCATTGGCAATAACCGTCAATTCATTAATTTCAGTATCCAAACAACGATTACCGGTCATATCAACCGGTAGCCTCAACCCTCTTCCGATTTCCTGCTTTTTGGCAATTTCTGAGCTTCCTTGCTTTAATGTACACAATGTAAATACATTCGGATTATCCCATCCCTCTCGCAGTGCTGAGTGAGAAAATATAAAAGCAAGCGGTTCTTCAAAAGAGATCAGTTCATCTTTCTTATCAAGAATTAAGCTGATACCACGATCAATATCTTCCTGTGATTTTGCTTTAACTGAAAACTCATCTTTCTTTTCTTCCCAATCATCTATTTCAACCTCATTTTGTTTTTTATCTAAAGCAAAATATCCTTCTCTTACTTTCAACACATTTCTATATTCAGGGAAGTATTCTTCAAACTTTTCAATCTCTTTTTTGTACTTTAAAATTGCATTTGCGTATTCTTCGTCAAAAATTCTTAAATACTCCCCACGTCGGTCATCTCTGTCATTATCTCTGACCTTTTTGACCGCATCCACAAAGAATAATGTGATGATTTTTATCTTTTTCCCACTGTTTAATATAGAAAGCTGTTTCTCAAAATGATTTCTAATCGCTATTCTTATCTGAATACGTATTGCTTCCCTATCTTCAATACCGTTGTTGCTTTTGCCCATTTCCAAAGTTATTGTTCCTGAAGGAGTGGAAACAACCAATGGCTTTTGTTTGTGGGGGTCTTCAGCAATTCTCATATTTCGATATTGAACCAAACCACCAGAAAGTTCTTCTAACGATGCACCACCACTTACATTAACTGTTTTGAAACGGATGCTGCCACCTTGATCCTGAGAAAACAGTTCAATTCTTGCTTTCAAGTCATTGGTGAATTTTATATACCGAATATACGGAACGTCTTTCTCAATAACGCCATTTACCGTTTTCACTTGAATCTTTTTTACCAGTTCATGCTTATAGGCAGCATAAGAATTGAGTTTGTAAATCTGGTTGTAGAGTTCTTTATGTGTTGCGGAATATCTTAACGTAAACAACGGCTCTAATTTATCTAACGCTTTTAACGATTTAGATTTTTTGCCTTTTTGTCCTTCTATTTTTTGAGGCTCATCAATAATAACGATAGGTTTGATATATTTGATATCCTCCCATAAGATCTGCCCGTATTCATCTTCTTTTCTAATCTTATTGTTGTCTTTATTGAAGGCTTGAATATTGAGAACACAAATACTTAAATCATTCGTTTCAACCAAATTAGTACTGACCATTTTCGGATTAGTACTATCATAAATAAAACTGTGTTTCTTCAAATCCACATCATAAAGCCTCTTAAAATGTTCCCTAAGTTGATCTACTGATTTTTCTATCCCTTTACGAATCGCAATACTTGGCACCACTATCATAAACTTCTTAAAATTGTACTCTTTATAAAGCTCTAAAATGGTTCGCAAATAGACATAGGTTTTTCCCGTACCTGTTTCCATTTCAACAGTAAAATTATTGTTAGAGATATCTTTATCCGCAAACAACTTATTGTTTAGCTGGACTTGTCTTAAATTCTTCAACAATTTACTGCCAGCTACAATCTTTTCATTTCTGACCGGATTGCCTTCTCCAATTTTCCGAATATGTTTCGGTCTGTATATTCCATCATCAAGACGGGGGAGGCCCTTAAAGAGAGCCACGACAGCGCTGATAGCCTTCAATTGATAGTCCAGATTATCATCAAACTGAAATTCAATACGTTTTGACATTTTCTCCCCCCCTTAAATAAATTCTAC
>CAYYNI010000217.1:0-3563 GCA_964472765.1 uncultured Thermotogaceae bacterium
CCAGGCAAGTTGCTGGACGATGGTATGAGACGTGTTAATATCTTTTTTTCTCAGATGCCATGAGGCGTTGTTTAAGCCGGATATAATATATGTGGGATGTGGATACTTTAAGGCATGTTTGGAAACTTTGAGGAATTTGTCCGCAGATTCTTTGTTTTTCCCTGCTTTCAAAAGGTTTCTGGCTTCTGCATTTATATGTACGGCAATTCCCATTTCATCTTCTAAATGCTGATCGCTCCAGTTTCGAAATTCCTTAAAACCCTCTTTGACGTGATAGGATTTTGTCACATACAAAGATTGACCAACAAATTTACGAAACGGAACGGGAATGTTTTTGAATTCACGCTTTAATTGTTCATAAACCTTCCTTGCTGATTGAGTTTCTTCTATTACCTCTAAAACATCTAATTTATTTGATAACAAGAGATAATATATTCCCTTGTTTTTACATTTACCTAAAGCTGAATCAATTTCAATTAATAATTTCTCGGATTTTAATACCCATTTTCTTTTAAGAATATTGAAGTAAAGCAAAAGATCAGCGTTTATCTCTTTTTCTGAAAGATAATTGATATAAGTTTTTGAATACTTCCCGTAAGAAATAATTGGAACAATATTTTTGATATACAATTCTTCCACCTTGTTTAAAACAATATTCTTTTATCCTAATCGTTACTACATGTTATAAATGCACATTTGTTTGCTTAAGCCCTCTTTTTAAAGGATTTCTAATGAATATTTTGACCACAAACACTAAAAGCAAAAAAAGAAAACACAGTGTTTATGGCATTTACACCCCACAAAAAGGGGCTTGAAAGTCATATGTAATCCCCTATAATTATATCACGAACTAAATAGAGGGTGAGGGGGATTTTAATGAAGAAATTTCTTATATTACTGGTGGTATTGATTATAACTTTAACCGTCTTTGCGGATGGCGGGGATGACCCAAAGGATCAGACCGATTCAACTTTACCGCCAGTATCTGGCGAGATAACAGTTGAAGCCAGTTCAACAAGTAACATGTGAATCAAAGAAGGTAGAAAACAGTGGGAAGAGACAAAGCAAGAGATGACAAGTTTTTTAATTGTAGTGAAGAACATGAGTATCGCTATGTTTCAAAATTGTATGGGGTAAATTCGGAAGAAGTTCACCTTTTTCTTGAAGAGAAATGTCAGGATGGAACGATTTACTATTCAACCTGCATTCCCGGGAACTCATAACAAGGAAATGCTATGTTTCTTTAAAAACGCTGTTTGTGGAACTCAAGGCTCGTTATGACAAGTTATGTGTTGATTTGTAGAAAATGCCATGTTATATCCGCTGTGTTCCTTTTATAAACAAGCATTTAGAACTATTTGCACTTCTAATCGTTATGTGTTAGCGGGAATACAGGATTCAACACACATGGAGATTTATCGGTACATTAAAAAAATGCCTGGATATGAAATTCCGGTATAGAATTGATTTTATTTTAAATAAAGGAGGTGTAACGATGGAGAAATGGGAAGCAATTGATATCACAAATGAAGTATCAGTAGATGTAGATATGTTTGAATTTGCATGCTGTGGAAGCCATTGTGGTGGTGGACAGGTCGTTCCAAGTTAATTTTTAATTAAAATGAGAGTTTTTTGAACTGAAAAGTCGATGGTTTTAATGATCATCGACTTCTCATAATTTTGTATTCGAGGAGAAGTTATGAAAAATAACGGATATTTTTACTTCAGAGAAAACTGTGATACGGGTGTTCTATACGATAAATATTCTGGAAAGATTTTTAGAATTCCCAAATCTGTAGCTGTAAATGGGAAACAGGGAATGCTTTCAGAAAATGATGCGTTAAAGATAAACAGTTTACTTTCGGATAAACCAATTTGTACAGATATTTCAAATCGAAAAGATCTGAATCATTTGAGATTGATGTTAACCAACGAGTGTAATTTCGCCTGTACGTATTGTTATGCCGATGAAGGTTCCTACGGTGTTTCAAACGATAACATGATGTCAAATGAAGTTTCTCTGGATGCTGTAAAATGGGCGTATTCAAAGTATAAAAATATAAAACAGATCAGTTTTTTTGGTGGTGAACCACTGTTAAATCTCAAAGTAATTGAGTCCGTTTGTTCCTTTATTGTCAACGAATATAAATTGGAAAAAATAGAGAGAATGCCGCTGTTTTCTATTGTAACAAATGCTTATTTTATAACGGATGAGGTGATTAATCTCTTCAGTAAATATAATATACATCCCGTTGTAAGTGTTGATGGTCCGAAGAAAGTTCATGACAAACAGAGAATTTTGAAAAACGGCGGGGGGACTTTCGATGTTGTTTACCATAATCTGAAAAAACTCAGAGAAAAAATGCCGTTTTCAATTGAGGCGACTTTTACTACCAATCACGATTCAGAGGGGTTGACGATGGATGATGTTGATGAATACTTAAAGAAAGAATTCAATGTAACAAGAATGATTGTGAACGGTATCTATACCTATAAAGATGGGAAATTATCTCATATAAACGCATTAGCCTCCAAACAGAAATTTGATTATTCAAAATATTTCAATGACTTTTTTAACAGCGAAAATTACGTTTACAATGATATAATTGTCAGGTTAATAGGTGTGTTTCAAAAACCTTATTATTTAGAAAGTTTTTGTGACGCCGGCCTGACCCAATACACCATCGACTGGGATGGAAATATCCTGCCCTGTCATATTTTTACCGGTGAAGATGAAAAAAAATTGGGTAACATTTACGACAATTCCTCTTTAAAAGATATAAAAACGATGATTAACACGAAAAATATAGAATTCTGCAAGGATTGTTCAGATAGACGTTTTTGTCAGAAATGCCTTTTGGATATTGAAAATGATTATTTTAAATGTGAAAATTTCAGAAATGGTTTGACAGTTTTCTTCAATAACATGTTGGATTTATTTGTCTTTGATCAAGATCGATATCTTGATCTGGTAAACGGTTCTATGAAATTCGGCAAAGAGTAATCTGTAATGGGAGGTATGTTTTGCTCATAAAACAAGAAGTTCAAAAGATTATGCAACAATTTTTCCTCAACAAATGTGAGGAATCCATGTTGTTATACGAAGTTGCAAAAAATGGGGATTTTTTGCTGGATAAGCCAATAATTGTCCCCGAAAAGGCTTTAAAATCCACTGCCGAAAGAGTTGGTGTTGATGTACGGTTTATTATTTACTGCATGAATAACCTTGCAGAAGCGGGTAAAGGGATGGCACTCATACACAATCATTTCAACAATCTTGTTTTTTCAGAACAGGATCTTGTCACAATCGACAAAATATTAGATGTGGCCGTAAAGCGAGGCCTTTCAAGTATTTCTTTCCTTATCTTTGAAAACAGCAGCTCAAAAGTGGTATTAAAACACTTTCAGTTAAACGCTGAAACAGATAAATATGTTGAAACAGAAGAGTCGATATGTTATGAATAAAAAGACAAGCTACAGTTATCAAAAACTATTACGTCTTACAGCCAAATCAAAGATGAAATATCTGCTTTTGGCCGTCCTGGCATTTTTCATCTCATATT
>CAYYNI010000218.1:0-3534 GCA_964472765.1 uncultured Thermotogaceae bacterium
TTTTTGAACGGAGGTATAGCATGAACAAAGAAACCCTGATAAAAGCATTGGAAATTACCCAACAACACTTACCGGGCAGTGATTTAGAAAAGAAACTGCAAAAACAAGTGGAAACAATAATAGAAATGGAAGAAAAGAAGCGATATATCAGAATGTTGAGCGAAAACCGATTCAGTTCCAGAGAGCAAGTGGAAAATCTTTGTTTGCCATTCAACGATGACTTGCTGTTTCTGTATGATCTGACGCATTATAAGCCTTCACAACAGGAAACCGAAAGATATAGACAATTGCGAGAATTACGGGGGTTATTGAAAGACACTGCGTTTAAACTGGATTTGGTGTCAATTGAAGAAGAACTTCTAATTGAAAACTTGACAATAAATCTGAGTAAACGCAGTTGGGAGGACGTGGTGGACACCGTAAGACCAGATGATTTGAACTATTTTCCGAAATTCCGTGCGGTGTTTAACCGGTTTCGTGAACTTTTGGATTTTGTGAGGTGAAGGGCAAGGTATTTAAATAAAGGATCATTTCAACATTCCTTTTATATTTAGAAATCGTGTGTATAAAATAAGACAAATTTTGTAAAACAAGTTGTTTTATATTTCTCTATTAGAACATTCTAAAAAAAAATAAAAAAAGTCGGTCTTAGGAATGGGCCTATATTTGTGTTTTATTTTTCATTCTGGTAAAATAATAAATAACATTAGGATAATGAAAGATAAATGGCTTGTGCTTCTTTAGAAATGAAGTCTGAAAAACGGATAATTTTAAAACAAAGAATAAGAAACATCAGCCCTTATCGCCACATATGTCCCAAAATCTATCTCAAAGGAGACCAAATGATGGGAAAACCGCATATTAGATATTATTACTATTTTTTTATGGATGAATCGAAAGAATGGAGTCCAAAATACTTTTTAAAAGATATTTATAAATATACCGAGAAGTTTTGTCGGGAAGAATACAAAAATGATGAAGAGAATCAACATAAATACAACAAAAGAGGTGCAAAACTCAGGGATGCTTTCAGGGATGTAGATAAGCATTTTCTAAATAAAAGAATGGGATATTTTCGTGACACCTGTATAAATTTTGGGTATTTAATAAAGAAGGGAAGGATCAGCGAATACACCTGTAAATTTCTTTTGGCATTGATTCTTCAAAAGAATAATTTCTTTTTCACGATTGATTTCATGGAGGACATCGAAAAATGGATTCAAGAAGGAAAAACCATCGATGAAAAGAGAACGGATGTTGACTTATTTGACCATAAATACCGTTATACTGAACTTGGATTAAAAGATCGGTTTATCGATTATGTGGACGGGGAATTGTTTTTCGTTCCGGAAATAAATAAATGGCTATACTGGAACGAAAAAAAATGGGAAATAGATTTTTCTGAAACAGAAGTGAATCAACGCGGTATTTCGATGGTTGAAGAGATGAGACATCAGCTGGCTTTCTTTTTAAGGGTTGATGATAATGCCAGAGATTATACAGAGGGGCAAGAATTTGTAACAAACATTGAAAAAATCTCCCGAATCAAAGGATTCATAAATGCAGCAAGATCCTCTAATCTACGAAAAAAAATCACGGCTTTTGATACGAAAGAACATCTTTTTAATCTTGAAAATGGGACATATGATTTTTCAAAAAACAAATTCAAAACACTGCATGACAAAGAAGATTTTCTCATGAAAATCGCTTCAGCTCAGTATAAAGAAAATGCCCATAGTGAAAAATGGGATGATTTTATTCAATTTATTTTCTCAGAAGATGACCGATTTATAGAATACGTTCAAAAAGCCGTTGGATACTCCTTAACGGAAAGTACTAGTGAGCAATGTTTGTTTATTCTTTATGGGGAAGGCCAGAATGGAAAAACTGTCTTTCTAAATGTGATCAGTAAGATGCTAGGAGATTATTCCGCCAACACGCCAATCGAAACATTATTAGCCAAGAAAGCCAAAAACACCGTTTCAAATGATTTAGCCCGTTTAAAGGACATACGATTTGTTACCGCTTCGGAATCAGATAGACAAGATTTTTTTTCAGAAGCTCGGATAAAAGCACTTACAGGCGGAGACACCATAACCGCCAGATATCTGCGTAAAGAAAATTTTGAATATACGCCAAAATTTAAAATATGGATTGCAACGAATTATCGACCGGTGATAAGAAGCACCGATTTATCTATATGGAGAAGAATCAAAGTAATTCCATTTAATAATGTGGTGAAAAAGATCAATCGTAATTTGGAAAAAGAATTATTAGAAGAGAAAAGCGGTATCTTGAATTGGGCTATTGAAGGATATAAAAAATGGGCTTCACAAGGATTGGGAGATGTTCCTGAGGTGATGTCACTAGCGATAGATGAATACAAGCTTGAAGCGGACATAGTCGGGCGATTTTTAAATGATAAATGCAGAGAAACTAATGAAGGCAGAGTACCAAAAGGCGAATTGTATAAAGAATATGAAAAATGGACAAGGGAAAACGGCGAATTTAAAGAAACCCAGAAAATGCTTGGGCGTATTTTGAACAAACGAGGGTATGTTGAACAGAAAAGCGGGGGCACTCGTTATTGGAAAGGGATTGAAATCATCAAAGAGCATTAAAATTGGGACAAAAGTGGCGATAAGGGCTGTAAGAATACATTTTTAAAATCATAATAGGGGGTATATATGGAAATCATCATGATCATCATCGGGGCAATTTTTCTTTTTGTAATAGCTCCGGTCTTAGGTTTATATGCTTATATTTTCAGCAACTTCTTTAATTTTATTAAATTTTTCTTTTTATTTTCTATTGGCCTTTCTCTGATTTCGTTTGTCATTAAGATAATCATTACTTTGTTGGCTGGAGCTTTTATCACATTTGATTCTGATACTGAAAAAAAAGATGACAAAATAGAATGATTTTAACGCCTTAAACAGCTTATTGGAGATAGTTTATCATTGAGGTCACTCAACCTCAATGGGACAACGCGAGCAGTTACGATTATCTGGAAAAAATCTGGAAAAATATGCCAACAAGTTTTTGGAAGTGGGAGATATCCTCATGCCATCCATCGGCAACCTCGAACGCATTGGCATTATTCGTGAAATTCCAAATGAGGACCAGCAAGAGCAGGTAGTGATCGCTGACTCTAACGTGATTGTAATACGTGTGGATCAGGAAAAGTATTCGCCAGAGTTGCTGTTTAACATCTTTGTGGGGCCATACGGGAAGTATTTCATAAAGAAGATCAGTAAGGGTTTAGGGACAATGATGATCAACATGCAGGTGTTGAATAAGGTCAAGATACCAGTACTGGAGCTGGAAAAACAGGAGGCGTTTCAGCAGCAGTTGACAGAGATAAATGAAACCATCCAGGGCTACCGGCAGAAGATTTTAGAATTGGAGGGGGAGAAAGACTCTTTGTTGGAGCGGATTATTCGGAAGGGGTAGATAAGTAATGCTTGATGGGCTGTATAAAAATGAAATTTGAGAAAATAAGTGATAGGTTTATGGAAAAAATTGGGAAGAGAT
>CAYYNI010000219.1:0-3526 GCA_964472765.1 uncultured Thermotogaceae bacterium
GGGATTTCCAAAGTCGTTATCAAAGGAGTTCCCTGTGATTGTCCACCATCCACACCATAAATTTTATAGGTTACTTCATTATTTAGGATCGATTGATCATACAATTTCACAGTAGATTCAGATGATGCGAATCCCCTATAGACAAAATAGTATTGATCACTATCTGTAGACTTTTTCTCAAGAACGTAGTAAAGGACATCCTCATCATTTTTAACTTCAATTTCAAATCTAGAGCCATTCTGTGTCCATTTCGGTGTTCCTACTATTTCTGGAATTGCGGGTTTTGTTGTGTTTATGGTAAAGTTTTTTACTGTTAAAGAGAAGATATTCCCGAACGGATCCTTACATTTCAAAACAACTGTATATTGTGTTCTGTCAGTAAAGGTATAGGTATAGGTTTTCGTTTGACCGTAATTTATAAATTCCGATGAGTCCGTTTTACCGTCATAAGAAAATTCCCATTTATACTCGTAACTGTTAATTTGTTCTTCAGAAAGTTGGCTGTCAGAAAGCATTAGTCTTAATTCAACTTGATCATTCTTCTGTATATTATTCCACTCGATTTCTGCTTCATCTACCAATAATTCTATATTACGAATCGGCGGTGCTTTAATGACTTCAAAGTCATAGGTTTTTTCATATGACTTATCACCTGTAGTAACAAGCGTTACTTTTAACTGGTATTTTCCGGGAGCCGTTGAAAAGGTAGCGGTGTATTTTTTAGCATCTTCACCTTCCAGGGTCTTGCTGAAACTACCTTCGGCATGATCTTGATTTTGAAATTCCCATTTGACGCTTTTTGCTTGAGCGTCTTTTGCAAACACGTCCCCCACACCACCGGCACTGCTTGAGGTGATTTTAATTTCAAAGGTTTGAGAGGTTCCAAAATTAATTTCTTTGCTCCCATAAATCTCAAGACTTGCCTCTTTCTCCATAAACAAACAACCTGTGAACGCTAAAATGATCACAATAGACAACATTACCAACAGCGATGTCTTTTTCACTTTTTACCACTCCCCTATCTTAATGGAACAAGAAAATTTTATTGTAGGCTTTTCGCTGATTCTCCCATCAAATGATACAAATTGCCCGGCACTGAATGCAACTGTGTACCGGTCTAGAAAATAAGATAACCCTGCTGTAACAATAAGTCCGTTCTTCTCAAAAAAAAATCCTTCATTCTGATTATAACCCCAACAAGTCGATATTCCAAATTTTGGTGTCAACACTGAATCCAGTTTTAAAAAAAGACCTATCGTATCTATCATACCAAATTCATGAAGATATGCAAAATCGTTTTCTAATAATATATATTTGGTATTCACATTACAATGCAAAAAAGGAAATGCATACTCAATCTTTTCAACGCCTACTCCTATATCAAAACGATACGCCATTACGTTACTTGAAAACAAAACCAAGAACAAAAGGAGTAGAACCAATGACTTTAAAAAAAACGAAATTTTATACCTCTTCACCGTTTTTTTCATCAAATTCTGCCTTCTCAGAAATTCCGACTTGAGATGTTGTTGTGGCGACGGGGGGTTCATCATTTGAATTCTTGTGCTTACTAACTTCCTTTTCCAGCAATTCTCTCAAATAATCTCCCTCAATGACTTCTTGTTCCAACAAAAGCTCAGCCAGATGTTCAATTTCCTTTTTATACTTAGATATGATATCCAGGGCCTTTTGATAAGACCGGTTGATCAAATCCTTAACCTCTTGATCAATCTGAAAGGCTATCTTTTCGCTATTTTTGGATCTTGAGATCTCCTTCCCTAAAAAGACCTCTTCTTCTTCGCCTTCCCACATCACAGGTCCCATGTGTTCACTCATGCCGAGTTTGCAAATCATGGTTCTGGCCAATTTGGAAGCTCTTTCAATATCGTTGGCGGCACCGGTCGTGATTTCGTTAAAAAAGAACTCTTCTGCTGCCCTTCCGCCTAAAAGACCGATAATTCTGTTTTCCAATTCGGTTTTACTGTTCAGATATTTATCTTTTTCAGGTAGTTGCAGTGTATATCCCAAAGCAGCATGACCTCTTGGAATAATGGAAACTCTATGTACGGGTTCATTTGTTTTCAAGACCGTCGGGATGATGGCATGGCCTAATTCGTGAAAGGCAATAATCCGTTTTTCCTCAGGAGAAAGGATTCTGCTTTTTCTTTCCGGTCCTGCAATGACCCGGTCGATGGCTTCTTCCATATCATCCATGGTAATTTGTTCTCGGTTGTTTCTCAAGGCCAACAAGGATGATTCGTTAATCAGGTTTTCCAAATCCGCACCCACAAATCCCGGTGTTCGTTTAGCGATAATCTCCAATTTCGTCTCAGGAGACAAAGGTCTGTCCTTGGCGTAAATCTCCAAGATTTCTTCTCGCCCTTTAACGTCGGGTGGATCCACCATGACCTTTCTGTCGAAACGCCCCGGTCTTAAAAGCGCTTTATCCAAAATATCCGGACGGTTTGTTGCCGCCATCACGATAACGCCTTCGTTGGATTCGAATCCATCCATCTCAACTAAAATTTGATTTAGTGTTTGCTCCCTTTCATCGTGTCCACCGCCAAGTCCTGCTCCTCTGTGTCTTCCGACGGCATCAATTTCATCGATGAAAATAACGGATGGGCTGGTTGCCTTCGCTTGGCTAAACAAATCCCTGACACGTGATGCACCCACTCCAACGAAAAGCTCAACGAAGTCGGAACCGCTCATGTGGAAAAAGGGAACGCCTGCTTCACCGGCAACCGCTCTTGATAAAAGTGTCTTTCCCGTACCCGGAGGGCCGACCAAAAGGACACCCTTTGGCATTCTTGCTTTCATTTTCTTAAACTTTTGGGGATTTTTTAAGAACATGACCAGTTCTTCCAAATCCTCTATTGCTTCATCCACGCCGGCTACATCTTTGAAAGTGACTTTCTTTTTGTCCTTTGATAACTTTTTTGCCGGACTTTTTGTAAAGGTAAACGCCTGATTACCTCTGCCTGAAACGGATCGCATCATCGAGAAGAAGATGAAGACAAACAAAAGCAAGGGAACTATGTTCAAGAGAATGGCCCACCAAAAGTCGCCGGAATTCTGCTTTCCTTTAATTTTTGCGCCACTCTCTATTAGTTTGTCCATGATAGAAGAATCTCTTAAAACCCAGGGGGCATACACCTCGTACACCGTGTCCTGGAACGCTCCGCCACTTTTGAATGTAATAAGACCACTGTCATCAATCACGATTTCCTGAACATTTCCGTCCTTGACCATAGAGTAGAATGTTGTAAAATCAACTGTTTGCGTCGAATTGGTCATTGGTCCCTGATAAGCCATGGCAATCAATATGATGATGACCACCATACCAAATAACAGTAATAGGTTATTATTAGGCCTTCTTGGGGGTTTGTTGTTCACAGAAAATCGAGGTTCTCGCTTAGGATCATCGTTGTTGTTGTTATCACCGCTGAATTGTATGATGAAATCATTGTGCTTTATCTTTTGCAATACTTTGCGGAATACACCGCTCCCTCCCTTCAAAATCCTC
>CAYYNI010000220.1:0-3525 GCA_964472765.1 uncultured Thermotogaceae bacterium
TAATTCGAATAATCAGACCTTCTTCCTCTTCAAAAACCATAAAAACTTCTCCCATGATCCATGTCCATTTTCCAACGTAATTGACCGGAAAAGAAGAAAAATTTTTAAAATCAAACGGTACGGTTTCAATTGGTGTGATCAAATTTGAACCCTCATCAGGATCATTAAAGCCGGAAAATTCCGAAGGTTGAATAAACCATTCCCAGGTGCCATCCTCATATAGCGTAACCACACCATTATTGGTTGTGCTGGCTTGGAGATCAAATCCCAATATAACAGAAGAAAACACCAGGATCCATATGATTGTCACGCAAAAAACTTTGATCATGCTATCACCACCTTGATTCCATTATACCAATTTTTCCGGCTATATTGTTTTGTGATTTCTATCATTTCTTTTATTACTTCTTTTCTGGTAAAATCTGTATGATCAACGGCATTTAGGAGGATTAAAATGAAAAAAATAGCGTTAATCGGATCCGGTACATCGGCGATAGGCTTTTTGGTCAGGCTGTTGAAGCAATCACCGAAAAACATCATCATCGATTGCTTTGAACAAGGAAAAGCACTACAGGAAAGAATACAAAACAACGATGTGATCACGGGGTTTGGAGGTGCCGGCACTTTTTCCGATGGAAAGCTGTCTCTGTCTTCTGAAATCGGGGGAGATATCTGTGATTTAATCGGCAACAACAAATACGAAGACTACATCGACGAAGTGGTTCAACTTTGGACAAGGGGCAAAAAGGTTGAAAAAGCCAACTTGACAGACGACAGGGTCAAACGTTTAGAGCTGGACTTTAGGCAAAATAACCTCATGCTGAGATTATCAGATTTTTATCATATCGGCACAGACCTTCTCCAGGAAGTTTTGAATGAAATAGAGGAAGAACTGAAAACGAAAAGCGATGTGGTCCGTTTTCATTTCAATGATTTTTTTGATTTTGATAAAATCGATGATTATGATTACACCATCATCGCCTCCGGACGATACGATAACAAATCCTCTCACGAAATCCAAAAATTATTGTCTCGCCTCAATATTGATTACAAGGAAAATAAGATTGACATTGGCATCCGATATGAAGTGCCTTCAGAAATCACCGACTGGTTAACGGATTTACTTTACGAATTCAAAGTGTTGGGGTATTCTGAAACCGAAGAATTAGTGAGAACTTTTTGCGTTAATCCGAAAGGCTACGTCGTTGGAGAAGGCGGTAACGATTTTTCCCTCGTCAACGGCCATTCCTTTTTAAATAAAAAATCAAAGAACACCAATTTTGCCATATTAGTCACTCAAAAATTCACCGAACCGTTCAAAGATGCCTATGTTTACGGATCTACGCTGGCATTGTTAGCCAATAAACTAGCTGGAACAGGTAAAATCTTGGTGCAGCGATATGGGGATTATGTTTCCGGAAGAAGAACGACCCATCGTCGACTTCAAAAGGGGTTCCTTTCTCCCACATTACAAAAGGCCAGCCCAGGAGACTTAAACCTCATCCTACCACGAAGAATTGCAAACTCCATCGAACACTTTATCGAACAAATGTCCCATGTCATTACAGGCATCAATAATCCTGACAATCTTCTATACGGCATCGAGGCCAAATTCTACTCCACAAAACCTCATTTCCAGGAACCTTTCAGGTTGGGAAATGAAAACATCTATCTGATTGGCGATGCCTCCGGCTACACCCGTGGCATTGTTCAAGCAACCATGTCCGGTATTTATCTGGCCGATGTTTTGTTAGAAAAGCTCTAAAATCATCATAAATATAAGCAAAAAAATCCCTGGAGGTGTTTTATGAAAAAAAGAATGGTTGTGTTTTTTATTCTATCCATGATGATACTGACCGTTGCTTCTTGCTTTGCGCAAAATCCGGTTGAAATGGTTGAAAGAACCTTGCATATCAACATCCCAACCCTGTCTTTACTGACCGACAACAACGCATACAATCAAATCAACAACCGGTTGTATGACGAATCCTACCGGCTATTAAAAGGGAGCTCGGTGGATGTTGAACAAGATTTCAGTGACACGAATGTGATCGATTATTATTCACAAGCAACCATGACTTATCAAAACAGCCGTATGATCAGTTTCCAAATGGACCAATACCTTTATCCCTACAGATCTGCTCATGGCTCCCACCTGTTTCTGGGCTTTGTCTTTGATCTTGTGACCGGAACCCCATTAACATTACATGATCTCTTTTTAGTTAATGACGGTTTTATTCAAACCGTCAACGGCTTCATGAATCAAACGATCAAGGAAAATGACATCCCCGTCTTTGATTTCACACCTTTTAAAGGCCTGGATGACACGATCGAATTCTATTTGAAAGAATCTGAATTGGTCATTGTATATCAGGAATACGCCTATACACCTTATTCGTATGGACCGTTAATATTTACCATTCCATTACATGACTTAACGAGTTTTTTAAATCCTAACTTTTTCTAAAAAAGGTAGAAATTGGAGGACTTATGAAAAAAAGCATATCAACCTGTCTCATCATCACACTATTGACTTTAACCCTCATCAGCGCAACAAAGATTAAAGTGGCTTCAAAAAGCTTCACCGAAGGTTACATACTGGGTAGCATGGTGGTGGCGTTACTTGAAAACGCAGGCTATCAAGTGGATTATCAAGACGGCATGAGTTCATTTGTCATCAGAAGTGCATTGGTCAATGACCAGATCGATTTATATGTCGATTATACAGGTACTGCGTGGATCGCATATTTAAAACAACAAGAGATCATCAGTAATCCGGACCTTTTGCTTGAACAAGTAAGGGAAAAAGACCTGGCGGAAAACGGCATCGTGTGGCTTGAAAAAATAAATTTTAACAACACCTACGGATTGGCTGTAAAAGAGGCGTTTGCTCAAAAATATCATTTGAACACCCTCAGTGACCTCTCAGAATATCTCAAACAAGATTCAAAAGCCCTGTTTGGTGTCAATTTCGACTTTTTCGAAAGGCCCGACGGGTTCTTTGCCATGGCCGAGCATTACGGTATGAGCATTAACAGAAAAAATGTAAAAACAATGGAAATCGGCGTCACCTACGAAGCCCTCTCAAGAGGTAACATTGATGTGGCGATGGTCTTCTCTACCGACGGAAAACTGGATAAATACAATCTAAAAGTCCTTGAAGATGACAAAAACTTCTTCCCCATTTATAACCCGGCTGTGTGTATTCGAGAGGAAATCCTCCAAAAATATCCCGATATTCCGGAACTATTAAAACCACTCAATAAATACCTGAATCCGGATATCATCAGGCGTTTGAATTTTCTGGTGGATACCGGAGAAATCGAACCGGAAAAGATTGCAAAAGACTATTTAAAAGTACTTGGACTCATCAAATAGCAAACCAGAAAAACTAATAAAAGGGGGCAGCTCGAAAGGTTGCCCCTTTTTTTATCAATCAAATCTCACCGTTATCGATCTTTTTCTTCATGTTTTTTGCCGCTTCCATCAGGATCAAAAATTCCTCCCACGCAAAATCCCAGTCAT
>CAYYNI010000221.1:0-3444 GCA_964472765.1 uncultured Thermotogaceae bacterium
CCCAATAATGATAAAAAGAGAAGACAAAAGAATAGCATTTCGATATTTGATTAATTTCGATGCGACTGGCGGGCCAAATACATTAGCCGCATCGTTAGCCCCCAAAGACCACCCAAAAAATAATGCGGGTAATAGATAAAATAAGATAGCAATCACTCCATTCTACAAATTAGCCTTTAACGCCTGACCTAACAAGGCTTTTTACAAACTGGTTTTGAAGTGAGAGAAAGACAATGACCGTTGGTAAAACGGCAATTAAAGTACCTGCCATTATGACACCCCAATTGTTTGTTCCCTCTCCTGAAATGAGCATTTTAACTCCTACCTGAACCGTTTTCATCTTATCTTCCATCGATACAATCATCGGCCACAGATACATGTTCCATGAGTAAACAAAGTTGATAATCACCACCCCGGCTATCATGGATTTAGATAACGGAAGCAGCACTTTCACAAAATATCGCATAGGACCTGCGCCGTCAATCTTAGCGGCATCTTCAAGCTCTGACGGAATGGTTTGAAAATGCTGCCTAAACAAAAAGGCGTTAGTTGCGCTGGCCATAAAGGGGATCGTCAAAGCCCAGTAGGTATTAACCCAGCCGTATTGATTCATGATAAGAAACAAAGGAACAATCATAATAGTTTCTGCAGGTAGAAAAAGGGTTGCAAACAAAAAGGCAAAGGCAAATTTTTTCCCGATAAACTTGAAATTTGAGAAGGCGTATCCCGCTAAGATTCCGGTTATTACCTTTCCCAAAGTGATTGCAAAAGCGATGATTGCGCTGTTGAGTAATAAACGAGCAAACGGAATAGCTTTAAAAGCGTTGATGTAGTTTTCGTAATAAAAAGATGTCGGAAAAAATTTAGGAGGATAGGAGAAAACACTGTCCGGCGTTTGAAAACTGATAGTGATTGCCAATAACAAAGGGGCAAATACGATCAACGAGATAATGATTAAAGCAATTTCTGTTAATACAGTATCGATCCTTTTTTTCGTTTTCATGTACATAATGATTCACCCCTTATCTGTAATGGACGCGTCTTTCACCAAAAATAAAGTAAATAACCGTTACAATGGCCATGATGACAAACATCACAACACTTTGCGCTGAAGCCAACCCTGTTTTTTGATAAGAGAAGGCATCTAAATAGACCTTGTACATCATGGTATTGGTATAACCTCCCGGCCCGCCACTTGTCATCACATTGATAATAGCAAAAGACTGGAACATTCCGGAGATGATATTCATGATCACCAAATAAAAGGTCATGGGTGAAACAAGAGGGAATTTAATTTTCCAAGTTTTAACAAAAGCGTTTGCCCCATCCAAAGTTGCAGATTCCAAAAGGTCACTGGAAATACTCTGTAATCCAGCTATATAGAAGATTAAATTAAAAGGCATCATTTTCCAAATCGTCGCCAAAAGCAAAGCATAAAAGGCATAGGGCCTTGTAGTTAACCAGGCAATTTGGGTGCCAAAAATATTGGTAAACAGGTAATTGACATGACCGGCAACCGGATCAAGCAAAAAAGTCCATAAAGACCCTGCAATAGCAGGTGATACCGCATAGGGAATGAAAATCAGAGCTCGATATATATACGTTCCGGGAACATTTTTGTTTAACAGCAAAGCCAACAAAAAAGAGATAAATACCGTCAGAAAAACGGTTAATCCCACATAAAGCAATGTGAAGCCGGCTATTTGCAAATATTCAGGATCAAATAAAACCTTTTCAAAATTATCCAATCCTACATACATTGTTTTGGTTCCAAATTTATTTTCCCGGAAGAAACTCATCCTAAAAGAATTAACCGCAGGCGCATATATAAAAGCAATGATCACAAAGAATGTGGGAACGAGTAATAAATAGGGTATGATTTTTTTCAACAGCGTACCTCCCGTAAAAACTGAGGCGGCTTTCTGCAGCCGCCTCATGAATTCTCATAAAGCTAAAGATTAAGATTCCATTAGTACATTTCGTTGTATTCTTCTAAAAGCTCTGTAGCCGTTTCTTCTGACATTTTTAACACCTGTTCAGGCGTTAATTGACCGTTCAACATTCTTTCGATGTTATCCTCAAATGTATTTCTGAATTCGGGGAATATTCCCATGATGGCGCCATTTGTGTTGGAATTCTGTTTTGAGAACAGCAGCTGGAGAATAGCAACCATGTGATCCGGATAATCCCTGTAATAGCCTTCATTTAACAATTGTGTAATAGCATCTTTTCTAACAGGGAAGTAACCGGTTCCTTTATGCCAAGCGATTTGTTGCTCTGTTTCAGACATGAATTTAACAAATTCCCATGTCGCTTCCTCTTCGTTAACCGGATTCCCGTCTATCATCCACAAACTTCCTCCGCCGATGACAACCCCACCCTGCGGGGAATCTGCCGGTGTTGGAAGGAATGCAGCCGATACTTCAAACCCGTTTTCTTTAGCACCATCCATGATTGCTGCCACATCTGATGTGGAAGTAATGAGCATTCCAACACTCTGTGAGAGGAATAATTTTCTTGCTCCTGTCCAGTCTTCCTTTTTGGTGTTCACCATATAGTCATTGTCTGATAATTCTTTCCAAAGCTTGACGAATTTCAAACCTGCTTCGTTGTTAAAAACAGCTTCTGTTGGAGCAGCCGTTCTTCCGTTGTTGTTATTGACCATTGGCGCATCTTGCAATGCCAGCATCTGCTCGAAGAACCAGCTGTGAAGATTCCAGGTAATACCGGACTTGATAATGTTTCCATTTGCGTCTTTCTTTGTGAGCGCCTTACAAGCCTCCAATAATTCTTCGTATGTTGCAGGAGGATTCGTGGGATCTAATCCGGCTTCTTCAAACATGGTTTTGTTGTAGAACATAATCGCATTTGATGAATTAAACGGCATACAGTAAAGTTTCCCATCGACTACATAATAGTTTAATACTTGTGGGAGCAACGCAGCCATGTCAAAAGTTGGGTCTTTGTCAATCATATCCTGCATCGTGATTGCAATACCGCCATCAATCATTGATTGCGTCCCAATTTCAAATACTTGCACAACATGTGGCGGTGTTCCAGCTTTAATCGCTGCAATGAGTTTGTTCAAAGTATCCTGATAACTACCGGTGTACTGAACTTCAACCTCGATATCCGGATGACGTTCCATGAAATCATTGGCCATGTTCTGAAGCAATTCAATACGCCACCCACTCATGGCATGCCAGAACTGGATCTTCGTCTTTGCCATACCCAATGTCACCAACAACGACACGATCAAAAGAATCACAAAAAACTTCTTCACAATAATCCCTCCTTGATTTTCAGAACACCTTACCTGCTTAACAATGAGGCGAAACGTTCTGATATATAGATTCGCTTGCAAAGATACACAAGAATTATTAATTTGAAATTAATAAATACGAGGAAACTGATTTTCTGTAATTCTCTTCAGTCTACTATTCA
>CAYYNI010000222.1:0-3408 GCA_964472765.1 uncultured Thermotogaceae bacterium
AAAATTTAAGGGGGTATACGATGTTCAATGTAGCCGTTTTAATCAATACATTTTCTGTTATTGCGGGCAGTATCATTGGGATGATCCTTAAAGGGCGGCTTAAAGATGTTTATAAACAGAGGATGTTTCAGGCTGTTGGTGTAGTGACGCTGATCATTGGTGTTAAAATGGGATTGGAAGCTAACGAATTTATCGTTGTTTTGGCATCAATGGCCTTGGGTGGCGTGATCGGTCAATGGATTGGCATTGAGGAAAGAATCGGACGTCTAGCCAACCGGATCGAGAAAAGCGAAGGCGAAACGCATTTTGTAAAGGGTTTTGTGACGGCCACGGTTTTGTTTGTAGTGGGGCCCATGACCATTCTGGGTTGCTTTGCAGCCGGCATCGAAGCGGATCCGTCTTTGTTGTTGCTGAAATCCACTTTGGATTTTATCGCCGCTATCATCTTGTCTTCTTTATACGGTTTGGGTGTTTTGTTTTCCGCAGCGAGTGTTTTCTTTATTCAGGGGTTGTTGGTGACGTTTGCTTCCCAACTGACTATCCTATCTCTGCCCCAGTACTTGAATGATTTTACCGGTGTCGGTGGAGCCATTCTTCTGGTAATCGGGTTCGGACTCACCGAAATCAAAGAAATGAAAGCGGGGAATTTCCTCCCCGCTTTGGGTGTTGTTGTCTTTTTTGACTGGATTTATACGTTCTTTGCTTAAAAAACACCGCCGTTTTCAAAGCCTTGGCCGTACACCGTTTTAACGGAAGAAACGGAAATGAATGATTTTGGGTCCTGTTCCAAAGCGATGTGAATGATGCGCTGTTCTTCCCTTTTTCCTGCAATAACCGAGAGAATTTGCTTTTCGTTCCGGGTATACCATCCCGTTCCCGAATACACCGTTACGCCTCTGCCCATTTCAGAGGTGATCTTGTCGGCGATGAGGGTGTATTTTTCCGAAATGATGGTGATTTGTGTGGATTCCCTGTTCCCCTGTAAATGCTTGTCCAGAAAATATGACGAAATACCCATGGCCACAATACCGTAGATAATCACATCAAGGGAATTGTAAATAAAAAAAGCAGAACCGATAATGGCCATGTTCAAATAAAAAGAAAGCCTGCCGATGGCGATTCGGAAAAACTTCTGCAAAATCATGGAAATGATGTCCGTGCCTCCGGTACTTCCTCCCTGTGAAAACACAATGCCAACTCCGAATCCGGTGAAAAGTCCCCCCAGAAACAGAGAAAGGAACATATCATCTACGACATGCTTTGTGGCAAAGGGTTCTAAAATCGCAAGGATTGCAGACAGCAAGAACGTAGCGAATATCGTTTTAATGCCAAACCGGGTTCCCAGGAATTTGATGGCAATGAAGATCAAAATGGCATTCATTGCGGTGTTTGAAATACCGAACGGTATTCCCAAACTGTCTCTGATAATCAGCGAAACGCCGGTGATACCCCCGGCTACTATCTGATAGGGAGCCCAGAAAAACAAGTATCCGATGGCGTATAAAACCAACCCTACTCCAATGGTGATGTATTCTTTGATTTTTCTGTTTTTTGTATTCATCTTATATTGATACCTCCTAAAAAAACCAAACAAATATATCATTTTCTCCTCCTTTCTCAAAGAGATGGTTCAGTATGCGTACTGCTTGAATAATGTGAAGAGCGAATCAGATCTTTTAATAGAATCGAATATATCTCTAAAAAAATAAAGAAAAATGATATAAAAATAAAAATTTTTGATATAAAACTTGACTTTTATTATTTTATATGATAATATATAAATGTAGATATAGAAAAAGGAAAAAGAAAGTATAAAATAAAAGATTTTTAAAAAAGAAAGGCTTTAAGAAGAGAATATGCTGAATCATAAATTGAAAAAATTCGAAGATATGCGGGAGAAATTTAAAAGGGTTAAAAAACGGAGGTGTGAAAAATGAAAGCTTTATTGGGAAGGATGAACTGGAAATCAAACTTGCAGATAGAAAAAGAAATGTTGGGAAGAGAAATTTTAAATGCAAGAACGGCTTTAGAGTGGTCATTAAGGTTTTAAGGGAGGTTATCATGAAAAAATTATTCACACAGCTTGTATTCAGTAGGAATGAAAAAGTGGACAAAGATATCATATTAGCGGAACTTGAATCAGCCAGAGAACAAATGGAATGGTCATTAAGATTTTAAAAAAGGAGGGTGAATAATGTTTTTTTACGAAAACGAAAGAAGAAAAAAGGAATTTCAAAGAAGGGAACGAGCACGAATCGAGTTTTTTAATGAATTGTACAGATTCTAATTCTTAAAAAAGCAAAGAAAGGATTAATTATATGATTTCATATCTGTAGAAAGGGTGCCGGTGTATTAAAGGGTGCCCTTTTTTTACTATGATATAATGATCAAAAAGATAAAGAGGTGATCGCTTGTACATTTTTCCGGATTGTATTCCCTGTCATTTTAATCAATTATCCCGAATCATCAAAAGTCTCAATATCACAGACGATGAATCCTTTGTTTTGTATAAGAAGGTGGCTGAAGCTTTTTCGAAGATGGAAAACAACATCACCCCTGTTGAGATGGCTGACATCCTTTATACTGTTGTGGAGGAGCAAATGGGTGTAACGGATGTGTTCTACGAAGAAAAAAGGCAGGCCAATCAAATGGCGTTGAAGATAATGGATGATATCGAAAAAGATCCTTCCAGCCGAAATTGGCCTTTAAAAACCTATGCGAAACTATCCGCTTTAGGCAATCAAATCGATTTGGGAGCTCACGATGTCAATCTGGAGCAATTTGAACGGGAAATTCTTGACAAAGCCAAAGCGCTGATGTTTGCTCTTGACGCATTTGAGGAATTTGAACACAAACTCAAAAAAGCCAAAACGGTATTGTTTATCCTGGATAATGCAGGCGAAGTTGTGTTTGACAAATTATTCATGAAAAATATCCGGAAAGCCTACCCGAATGTCGTCCAGTATTCAGCTGTGCGAGGAAGAACAATCCTGAATGATGTGACGGTAACAGAAGCGGAATATGTCGGATTAGGTGAGGTCAGTCAAGTCATCGATTCCGGGTCCATGTACCCTGGTGTGGTAATTGGAAAAACCAGCCAACAGTTTTCTGAGATTTATAACAACGCTGATCTGATCATTTCAAAAGGCCAAGGAAATTTCGAAGGACTATCGGCTAATGCAAATGAAAGGTTATTCTTTTGCCTGATGGTAAAATGCGAGACAATCTCCAAATACACCGGTATTCCAAAAGGGTCTACCATCTTTTCCAATACAATCAAAACAAACTAACAAACCCCGTTACCATTAATTAACAGACGTGGAAGACGGACGTAATTGACAAAGCGAGTGTGAAATGGTAATATACATCCGCTGCGCCAAAAAGGGAAGCGAGAAAGAAAGCGATCCT
>CAYYNI010000223.1:0-3407 GCA_964472765.1 uncultured Thermotogaceae bacterium
AAGAAAAACAATATAAGATCAAAGCTTTATTTCAAATCTGAGTATTATAAAATAACAACTTTTTGTTTTTTTGAAATATTAGAGAAGAAAAATGATTAAATAGTAAAATGAATTATAATTCAAACGGATATACATTTCCTGCCAAGGGAAATAAGTTTTCAAAACTTTCTAATAAATTATTTAATATTCGGAGGAAATTATGAAAAAGTCAATAGTATTTTTGTTAGTCGTAATTAGTCTCTTCGCCTGTGTTTCGGCCGTGTTCGCTAAGGATGCGAGTGAATTGATTGGGACGATTACTTCGTATGTTGAAGAAATTCAAGGATATCCTGAAGCGCTTCGAGATGCATGCGGTACGGATATGTTCAATCAAAAACTAGGCGAGCTTGCGAATCTAATTACCAGTGCAAATGATGCCATGGCAGAAGCTGGATTACCCAATTCATTAAACCTTTGGGCTGTTTATAGTGCTGTCACATCAAATATCAGTGATTGCAGCTTCTTTACTTCCGCTTTATCAAAAGCCGATTGGAGCCGTGAAGAACTCGATCGAATCGGATATAAATTTGGCTTATATGATTCAAGGGAAATGTGTATGCCAGGTACATGGATAGGAATGACATGGGCAGAAGTAAGACAAGCATGGGGGAGTTCAACTGCGGATTTAACTTCCAAACAATTATACATGCATCTTGTAAAATGTGAAACTGATGGTCACGGCAATTGGACATATTATTATGCGGGAAGTTATTAATATGTTTATTTTGTATAAAACTACATTCTGAATAATAAAAAGGTGCTTTCCACTTCGGAGGCACCTTTTTTTGGTATCTGTTTTAAATTTTTGTGAAAACTATCAAGAAAAGTTGGCAAAATCAAACATATTTCTGAAGAGGTTTATTAGGGATGTACCTTTCTTGACATAACCAATGGAAAAATGCTGTCTAAAAAATTCGAGGATTTTCGATATCTTTCTTCATGAAGGATAACATTTTGCCAGATTTTTTGCCCTATTCTTCCGGAATTGGTTGCTCCCACAGAAGTATGGGAAGAGATTGAAGCAACTATCCCCATAAAACTTGTTTCTATTTGTGTTATGAAAACAATTGAGCCTTTCATTTTAGAAAATCATTCATTTCCAAATAAACCACTCTAACGACCTTTACCGATAGCCTTGACAATAGCCTTGATAGCTCCAGCTAATTTTAATTTCTACGGTTATATCAATCATCTTGGTATCTTCCTTTCTCGTTTTTATTTGCACTATTCAATTTTATAGGAATATCTTCCCATCATTTCCTCTTAACAATGGAAATTTAAAATGCAGATCCCGAACCGCAGGCATCATATGATGGATTCACGAAACAGTATAATTGAGTTGCCGGAGGGCCATTTTGAAAGCAATTAAGCAAAAAACCCGCAACCCTTTCCTGATTTTACTAATTTCTTTTATTGGAATCGGTATTGCTGCGGGTATCCTCCTGTTAACTCATCTACATACACCGTCAGCAAGCAGGGAAGCAGTCGTCGAAGCCATGGTTGAAACGGAGATGATGCAGACAAATATGGCTCCCACCGCAGTCCAGAAAGAAATAACAACGCCGGCACCAAACCAAGCCGATGCTCAACAGTCTCCGCAAACCCAAATAGCAGCGATCGACCCTGCCATTTATATTGAGAATGAGCTTTCTCAAGAAAATTTTAAGACAGTGATCAGCCAACTTTCGGGAGCCATCCCAGTTACCATCGATGGGCTGGAAACCCGGATTGAGACCCGTTACAGCTATGCCATGTTCTCCAATCAACCCAACGCTAAAGCGAAAGAATTTTTGCTCCAAACACTCAGACAATGGGTTCTGGAAAACCAGATAACGGTGGAACCCTATGTTTATGTGGACGGAATGGGAGGCAATACCTGGTACAACATCATCATTACCTTCCCCGGTACGGTTACACCAAACGAACAGATTTTGTTTACAGCACATTACGATAGTTGCGTTGTGTTTGAAGGGGATCCGATGATCAGCGCCCCCGGGGCGAATGATAACGGAACCGGCGTCGCTGCCCTTCTCGAAGCGGTGCGCATTTTCAGCACGATGAAATTTGAGCGAACTTTAAAAGTGATCTTTTTCAGCGGGGAAGAGAATTTTCAACAAGGCAGCAAGGCTTACGCGGAGCAACATGCTGAGGACAATATTACAGCTGTTTTGAATATGGATATGTTCGGGACAGATAAAGACGGCGACCGTTGCTTTGAAATGTATGTCGGCGAATTACCCGGCTCACAAAAAATCGCCGACTTGCTTCTGCAAACAATTCAAGAATACCGATTGAATTTAAAAGCGGATTATCTTGTTAGCAATGCCTATGCCAAAGCCGATCAAAAGTCTTTTTGGGATCAGAATATTCCGGCAATTACGGTGATGGAGAACTTTTTGCCCGATTATTCTCCCGGAGGCTGTGAGGGAGTGACTGACCGAACGGATTATTGGCATCTTCCCGGCGACAAAATTGAAACGATCAATTTGGAATATGCTTTTGACATCGGCAAAGCGGGCATTCTTACTATTTTAAAGCTGGCCGGAGCTATGCCAGTCATCCCGAAATGATGGAATAAAATTTGCAACGTCGTAATCCATAAGGATGATAGCCCCATGATGAAAGTAAAGGGATTTCTAAAAGAATATCGATATGTCTGCCTTTCTTTTCTGTTATCCCTGCTGATATTTATCGGTCTTTTAGCGAGAATAGGAATTTTCCCTTTCGGGCTGCGTACGTTGTTCATGAGCGACATGAATTCAATTTATGCCGATTTTTTGGCAGAATATCAGCGGGCTCTTCAAGGAAACGGCAATTTTCTCTATTCCTTTCATGCCGGGCTCGGTTTAAATTTTCTGGCGATTATCGCATTCTATCTGCCTTCCCCGTTCAATTGGCTGTTGGCGGCCATTCCGGAGAAAAATTTAGCGGACGGAATTACGCTGATTACCACCCTGAAAATCTCCCTCAGCGCCTTGACCTTTTCTTTTTACCTTAAAAAACATCTTCCCAAAGAAAAAGAATCTCCGCTTTCCGTCGCCTTTGCTGTTCTGTACTCTCTGATGGGATATTCCGTCACCTACCTTTTTAATATGATTTGGTTAGACGGAGTCATCCTTCTTCCTCTGATTTTTTATGCGGTGGATTTAATTATCCGGGATAACCGATGGATTCCGGCTACCCTACTTTATGCACTGCTCTTCCTGTCCAATTTCTATATCGGATATATGGTTGGGATTTTCAGCGCTCTTTATTTTCTGGCAAATTTATTCTGTTTACGACAATCGGATCGAAAAATGATCTGGAGAAAAATCTTGATTTTCACCGTTTCGGTTGTATTGGCTGCGGGGCTGAATGCGGTTCTGTTG
>CAYYNI010000224.1:0-3388 GCA_964472765.1 uncultured Thermotogaceae bacterium
TGATGACGATGAAAATGAATCAGATGTGATCCGATGGAATTTCACCTACACGATTGAACCGGCCACCTACACCGTTACTGTTGAAAGCAGTCCCGTTGCCGGGGGATTCATACGGGTTCATTCAGGAGAATGGGTGACTGAAAAGACGGTTATTGATGAAGAGAATACAGAATTGACCATAGAAGCATCGCCGAATTCCGATTATATCTTTGAGGGATGGCAAAGTGACAACACTGCCATTAGTGAAGCAAATCCATATACTTTCTTGGCAGATGCAGATGAGATCATAAACGCTGTGTTTACATTTATTCCCAATGCTTCCCCAACAGTACAAAAAGTGGATGGCCCAGGAGAGGAAATAAACGAGAACACAGCCACTTTTGAATGGTCTGGGACAGATGGATCGGGAGAAAGGGCTATTTCGAAGTATCAATATAAGAAAAATGAGGACGCTTGGGTGGATATGAATCCCTTGACAGCTACCACGTACACATGGAATGAGATTGCTGAAGGCGATCATACTTTCAGTGTCAGAGCTGTGGATGATGAAGGTTCTCAGTCCAATGTCGTGACTTGGAGCTTTACTTACAACAAACCTGAATTCACATTGACCATAGAGGCCAGTCCAACAGAAGGGGGAGATGTCAGCTTTGATAATACGACGTGGAGTAACAATGCCAGTAAAACTGTGGAAGATGGAACAGAAGTTGATATCTATGCAAAAACGACAGATGAGTACACTTTTGAAGGCTGGTATGAGGAAACTGAAAAAGTCACTTCCGACAACCATGCAACCCTTTCAGTAAATGCTGATAAAAATTATAAGGCAGTTTTTAGTTTGAATGGTCCGCCGGAAACACCGACCGTAAATTTATCCTATGACACAGGCGTTCTTTATGTCAATGGTTGGAGATTGGAGAATATTGGCGCAATCAGTTTGGAATTGCTTTATGATGATACAAAAATTGATTTCGGGGAAGTCTCCACAACCGGAGATGCCAGTAATGGAAAGATCATCTATCATGAAGAGTTTGAAGACAGCCTGATTGTTGATTTTGGTTTTTTGGAAGGCTATCCCGATCTAAATGGTCCGATCCTGGAGATTGCCGTTGACCAGCTGAATGATAACTGCTCGATTGATATAGGAGAGATACGTGTACTGAATGAAAACAACGAAGAGGTTGAAATACAAACAGAAGGTATTGATATTCAAGCGCAATGATAAAGGGGGATTTATATGTCCAAGCGGATTGTTTTAACGTGCATCACAGTTCTAATGACAATGGCCCTGTTGTTTATGGGGTGTGTTCAGGATAAATCTTCAAATCAGGGAGAAGCGGAAATCGATTTTTCTCAGTATTTGAAAATACAAAGTGCTGAGAATTTTCAGGAAGTAGTGGCCCTTCAAGGCATTTACGGTGTGGAACTGATTGTGAAAGGCTGTTCTGAATCCGATTTGACCATTCTGGAAGGATTCCAGATCACTGAGAAGAAAGAGGACCGACTGATTCTGTCCTTGGGTTTTGGTCAGTTGATTCAACCCGATACGATTATTTTGAAGCTTCCCAAGGAAGCAGATGTCACTGTATCGAATGTCATCTACGATTTGAGCCCCAAACAAGAATGGGCAAGTAAAAACGGAGATATTCCCGTACTGCTGGGAGATTTCAACCATGACGGGTATGTGGACTTGACCGATTTCATGCTGTTTAGGAACAAATACCGTTTGGAAACAGGAAACAACGGGTACACAACGGAATATGATATCTATCCGGCGGTGAAAACTTTCACAAAACCTGAATGGGCGGATGTCTTCAGTGAGAATACTCCTGACGGGGTTATCAATCTTTATGATTTCATTTATTTTACTTTCAATTATAGAAAAAGTGTCAACAGGCCGCCGATTTTGGAATGGGTTAAACCCAATGATGTCAACACAACCGGAGAAGCAATCATCTCTTGGAGTGCAGTTGACTATGACAAAAACGACATTGAATTTCAAATAAAAATATTTGAGGAAGACGCTTTAGGTAAAACCGTTCAGTTGACAAACAGTACCGAAACAACATTCACTTTTGTTGAAGGAAATTCATACAGATTTGAATTAACTGCAACCGATGTTGTTAATGCAAATGCTACTGCTGAATCTACGGAAATCATTAAATTGTTTGTTGTAAACTATGCCCCAACGATCACGAAAATCACAGAAAATATTCAAAACATTTATGCGTCATCCACAGTCTTTGAATGGGAAGGCAACGATGAAGACGGCACAATTGATCATTATAAATATAAGATTGATGATGGGTCTTGGATCACAATCACTGAAAGTCAAATTGAACTATCAGATTATGATGAAGGGGAACATACGATTTTTGTTAAAGCTTTTGATAATGATGGGGCTTATTCTGAAACCATCAGTTGGACTTTTGAATACATCGCTCAAGTATTGATGCTGGACTATCTATCTGGAAAAGTTTATGTCAAAGCCTATGGATTGAAAAATGTTAAAGGCATCATGTTTGAGATGAATTATGATTCGGATAAAGTCATGATGGATACAGCTTCAACTGAGGATGAAGGTGCAGATGGCGAACTGTTTTATAACGATACAAGCAACGGAACCTATACCATAGATATTGGTTTTTGGAATACAAAAGATACCATTGATGGGACAGTCGCTAGTATTGAAGTTGTGAACGCTGTCGGAAGTAGTAGTGTGACTTTCAATGATGCGACAATTGTAAATCTTATTGGAGAAAATGAAATTGAAAACAATGAGATTGAGTGTATAGGAGTTTTTATTGAAACAAAAAACCCGTTGGAAATGATAGAAGTGAAGGCTGGAAGTTTTTTGATGGGAGATACGAGAAATGAGGGTTTGAGTAGTGAAAAACCTGTACATGAAGTAGAACTAACATATGATTACTATATTGGTAAATATGAAGTCACTAATGAGCAATTTATCGAGTTTTTAAATGATTGTGAAAACATCACTTTAGAGAATCCAAAATATCCAAAGATTAATGGTATGAATATTTTTTATTCAAACAATTATATTGAATATTCGAACGGTATGTATCAACTAGTTGATGAAACTTATAGAAAATTACCAGTTACTGATCTTTATTTTTATGGAGCTGCAGAATATTGTGACTGGCTTAATGCAAAACATGGATTTGAAGAAGCTTATGGAGAGTATTATGGGTTAAAAGATGATATTACGAATACAGGATTTAGATTACCAACAGAAGCAGAATGGGAATATGCAGCTCGTGGAGGCCATGTGGATATTATAGATGGTATAGAACAAAACGATTATAAATATGCTGGAAGTAATCAAGTAGATGAAGTTGCTTGGTATCATAAAAATTCTGGTGGGAAATTA
>CAYYNI010000225.1:0-3387 GCA_964472765.1 uncultured Thermotogaceae bacterium
CCGTTGTACTGATTGCCGTTTTGATTTCCGCCATTTCCGTTGTTTCCAATGCTCCCGGAAAGAATGGTGTTCATTTCTTCCTCGGTTATGTATTGGGGTGTATAGTCGATGCCGTATTTTTCAACTTGCCTGTAAAAAGCACGCATGTGGTTTTCGGATCCGTTTTCAAGGCTTGTAAAGACTCGGATGATATCTGCGTTTTCCGTCTTTTCCATGGCTTCCTGCAAATCAAAGATATCCATGTCTTCAATCAGCATTCCTATTTCAACGGCATCCTCAATAGAAGCGGATCCTTTTTCGATGAGCTGATTGTAAATGGCTTGAAGCTCCGGGTCAGTAAAGACGCCGACCGTATCTGTTGTGACGGGATCTTCCAAACCATAAGGAATAATGAGTTGTTCTTTCACAGCGTCCATGTGTGTTTGTTCACTATCTGCGATGTTCCTAAAAGTCGTGAGCCCCCATTGCTCATAAAGGGTTAGATAAACATCTCTTGCCAATTTTTCTTCTTCTCTGACCCAAAGCACTTCTTCTGCATCTTCAGAACTTAAGGCTCCTGCAAAAAGTGCGCTTAAGCTGACCATCAATATAACCGTTATTAATACAAAATTCTTTTTCATCATTTTCCCTCCTAAATTTGATTTTCATCTTGATTCTAAACCTCAAACCTTAGAGGGAGTTTAGAACGGACTTAGAATTTGCTTGGAAAATCATTCTATTTTTGAAATCTATCAAAATCTCGGTTTGTAAAACAGCATTTGCCCTCCGCAAACAGATGTAAGATCCTGTTGATAAGGGTTTGATAAGGAACACCCAGTTCGATGGCTTTTTCTCTTTTAATGCAAAAATAGGCGAAAGTTCAGCTGACCCCCTGCATAGTTTGAAAGATGGGTTTATCCACCTTTGGAGTGAGCAATGGGCTGATCATAGACAAAAGCTAAATGAAGAAAACCTGTTCCGGATTAAAAAAATACGGATCATTTACAAATCAGAGATCATCCCCAGTTTTTGGAATTCCTGAATGATGCAAAAGTCGCTTCAAATGGATATCTCAACCAACACAAAGTGATCAATATCAGTAGCAGCTATTGTGAGTTCCAATACAAAAACACAAGATTCACGCTTAAACAGAGTGGAAAAACAAACTATCCGGTGATAGAAATCACCTGGTAGGGGGCTGTTGAATACTGCAACTGGTTGAGTGAGACAAACGGACTGGCAAAGGCCTATGACAGCAAAGGAAATCTGACTGGATCGATCAGCCAAGTGAAAGGCTACCGTCTGCCCACCGAAGCGGAATGGGAATATGCAGCCCGAGGCGGGCACAAAAGTACAGGCGATTACAAATATGCGGGAAGCAACAACATCAACTCAGTGGGATGGCATGTGGGGAATTCACAAAATTCAACTTATCCCATATGGCAAGGAAGAGGCACTCACAAAGTCGGACAAAAGACTCCTAACAAATTGGGAATATACGACATGACCGGCAACGTATGGGAATGGTGCCATGACAAGTACGGAAGCTACTCAAGAGGAACCCAGACCAATCCCACAGGATCAAACAGCTCCTCAGAACGAGTCGATCGTGGCGGGTGTTGGGGGCACCCTGCTGAATTCTGTCGTGTGTCAGGAAAACGAAGTCACTCTGACCCCACCTATAGTGATCTGGGACTTGGCGCTCGCATTACCCGGACTCGACAATGAAAACCTGAGGGTTATTCAAAAAGCCGGGACAGTTTTTATACAGATCATTGAGAATCTTTTTTTACCAAAAGTACTGGATTTTAGATCAAATGCATTGATGTAACTACGGGCCTGTCCCATGGAAATACAAGAAATTACAATTTAGACATATACAACATTATTGACAACAATGATTGCTTTGATTTGTTTAATACCAAAAGTTCATGTATAATCTTATAATAAAAACCAACTACAAGCGAGGTCTTTCCGATGAAAAAAACAATATATCTATTTGTGATAATAGGCTTTACAGTCATCATGCTATCCGGTTGTTTCCTGCTTTCTCCCCAACAAAAAGATTGGACCCTGATGCTCTATCTGGATGGAGACGAGTCCGCCATGCAGCAGGATTTCATCGCTGCCTTTCATGACATGATTGCAAAAGGCGTGGGTAGCTCCCAACAGGTGAATGTGGTGATACAATTCGACAGAATTCCGCAAAGAGAAGATTTTGGGGGATGGACCATTGCCCACCGATTTTACTATACCCCCGGAATGGAACCGACACCGGATAATTCCATTGCAGACTGGGGTGATGGAACTGGCGGAAGGGAAGTAAACATGGCCGATCCGAATACCTTGTCCGATTTTATCGATTGGACTCACAAAACCTATCCCGCCAACAATTACGCTCTGATGGTTGCCGATCACGGTTACGGCTGGAAAGGCCTGATCATAGACCAAACAAGCGATGGAGATTTTTTGACATTGAAACAATTCGCCGGTGTTCTAGAAAAGGCTCAACCTGATTTTGACGTTCTGATGCTCAACGCTTGTCTGATGCAAATGATAGAAGTGATGCATGAGATAGAAGATAGTGGCAGCAATGTGGTGGTAGGCTCTGAGAATTCCGGCACCACTTGGCCGTTGGCAAACATCATTGAAACCTTCACCACTCACCCGGATTTATTGCCCGAAGCATTTGGCACTGAAATGGTAGACCTCTACAATGAAGCCCACCCTGGAGAGGATTCCATCACCCTCTCAGCCCTTAATCTTAAAAACATTAACCTTTTAACTCGTCATTTTAAAGATCTTGTGGATACTATACTCTCAGATGATCCCTTTACTGCTGTTCAGGAAAAGGCGCAAACCGTATTGGACACACTTGATGAAACCATTATTTACAAACAAAACGGCTCCGATTGGTCAACCGCAGGGGGTTTATCACTCTATTGGCCTCAAATGGAGATGGGCTTCATGCCCCAGGATTTCTTTTACAATTATATCCCTCAAAACACCTCATTCTCAACAGATGCCAACTGGAGAGAGTTTTTGTATATTTATTACAATCCCATGAGTTATGATGGTGTCATTGATGGCGAAATATATCAAATAAGAACACATCTGAAAGAATTCGAAGATCCCAATATCGATCTTTACCAATTTTGTAAGGGGATTGTTGATTATTCTGATTAGGATTTGATTCAGGCATTAACATGAAACTGGGAAGTTAATAAATAACCAAGGGAAATCCCCTATGGTTATTACAATTCAGCAGCAAGGTTTTTTAAGGAAATAGTCGAAAAACCTTGCAGCTGAGAATTCCCCCCTTGGGGGGGAGGGCCATTTATGGCGGGGGGGGTTATACGTTCTAACGTGAACATCACTGTTATGGAATTTGAAAAGCAAATTCCGAGG
>CAYYNI010000226.1:0-3358 GCA_964472765.1 uncultured Thermotogaceae bacterium
ATATCAGCTTCCCAAGCTGAGGGTTGCGGGTTCGAGTCCCGTCGGCCGCTCCAAATAAAAAAAGACTCCCTTTTCGGGAGTCTTTTTTTAAACAGCTTTTTTTATTTCTGATTTTTTCGGAATATCTTTTTGAGTCGTTTTCACTTCTTTTTTCGAACCTTCTTTAGTAGATGTTCCTGGGTGCGTTGTAGTCTTTTTGGCTGAACTGGTGTCTGTGACATAATACCCATTCCCGTTGAATTTAATGCCAATCATACCAATTTGCTTGTGCATCTTTCCACCGCACACTTCACATCTTTCCAACGGTTCAGAATTAATCGATTGTAACCTTTTTTCTTCATGTCCGCATTTTTCGCAACGATATCTATAAATAGGCATGAATTCACCTCCTGCGAAACTGAAAATTGATTTTGGTGCCGAGGGCGGGATTTGAACCCGCACAGGAATAATTCCCACATGAACCTGAATCATGCGCGTCTGCCAGTTCCGCCACCCCGGCTCAAAACTGTAATGCCTTTTCTTAGATCAGCGAGTCTATTTTACATGATAACCGTTTAAAAGTCAATAATTACTTTTTTCTCTATCTAAAAGCGCAAAGAAAAAGTCATTGGTATCCGTTTCTCTCAGCTTTCTTAGTATCAAATTCAACCCTTCTTCTTCACCCATGGTAGCTAGCATCTTTCTTAACACCCAAACTTTTTTTATTTCTGACGAAGACAATAAAAGCTCTTCTTTTCGGGTACCGGAAAGATTAATATTAATAGAGGGGAAAATTCGCTTATTGGATAATTGCCTGGACAAAATGAGTTCCATATTGCCGGTACCTTTAAATTCTTCAAAGATGACTTCATCCATTTTACTTCCTGTATCAACTAAGGCTGTAGCTACAATGGTGATACTGCCACCTTCTTCGATATTTCTTGCTGCGCCAAAGAAATACTTGGGACCATATAACGCTTTGGGGTCAACACCACCAGAAAGCAGTTTACCGCTTGGCGGAACAACGTTGTTATAAGCTCTGGCCAATCTGGTGATTGAGTCCAATAAAATCACAACATCATGCTTATATTCAGCCATCCTTTTTGCCATGGCTAAGGTCAATTGGGCTACTTTAATTTGTTTTTCAGGGGGCATGTCGAAAGGGGCTGCGATAACCTGCGCATCAACCGAACGCGTTATATCCGTTACTTCTTCTGGTCTTTCATCTATGAGCAATACAATACGCTTGGTATCTGGATGGTTTTTGGCAATACCATTGGCAATATCTTTTAGCAAGGTCGTTTTTCCTGTTTTTGGAGGTGCAACAATCAAGCCCCTTTGACCTTTTCCAATGGGCGAAAAGATATCAATGATTCGGGTGCTAAGATTTTTTTGATCATGTTCAGTTTGAAACTGTTCAAGCGGGTAAATGGGTGTTAAGTTGGCAAAAGCAACCCGCTCAAAAACTTCTTCAGGAGGTCGTTGGTTAACCGCTTCAATTCTCAATAATGCAAAATACTTTTCACCCTCTTTAGGTGCTCTTACTTGTCCGGATACAATATCGCCGGTATTCAAACTGAATTTCCTGATTTGTGATTGTGAAACGTAAATATCATCATTATTTCCTGGAAGCATATTACCGGTGCGCAAAAAACCATAGCCTTCATTCGGAATAATATCAAGAACCCCTTCATTAAAAAAATATCCAAAATTCTTAGCTTGCGCCTGAAGTATTGCAAAAACCAGCTCATTTTTCCTCATTCTTGTAAACCCAGTAATCTTGTATTTTTTTGCCAGTGTGTACAAGTCCCTGATGTTCATGTTGCTGAGTTTTCTAATGTCAACATCCATCTCTTGGATATTATCTTTTCGGTCATTTTCTTGGTCTAATTCTTCAATTGCTTCATCCTCTTCCATATCTGGAAATGTTCCCAGTGAATCTAAATCATTAGGGTCATTGGTCAATATTTCTTGTTCAATAAAATTATCTTCTTCTTTTTTACGCGGCAAATTCCATCATTCCTTTCATTTTTCTTTGTTTAATTGATTCCAATCTGATAAAAACTTTTCGATCCCGATGTCCGTTAACGGATGAACAAACAACTGTTCCAGTGTTTTATAAGGAAGTGTTGCAATATCACAACCCATTAGGGCAGCATCAATCACATGTTTTGGATGCCTCATGCTGGCTGCTATGATTTCAGATTTGAAATCATAATTTCTGATAATCTCTAAGGTTTTTTCAAGCATCTCCATCGCATCCCAGCCAATATCATCAATTCTACCTAAAAAAGGGCTGATATAACTGGCTCCCGCTTTTGCAGCCAGTAATGCTTGTGCAGGAGAAAATACCAAAGTTACATTAGTGGGAATTCCCTCTTTTTCTAAAGTTGATACTGCTCGAAGTCCTTCCATTGTCATGGGAATCTTAACAACCACATACTCTGAAAGTTTAGCTAAAAACCTGGCTTCATTGATCATTGAATCATAATCCTCTCCAATCACTTCTGCACTTACAGGTCCTCTTGTAATTTCACAAATGGTTTGAATATGACGGTGAAAATCTTTAACGCCCTCTTTTGAAACAAGGCTCGGATTTGTGGTGACACCGTCGAGTAATCCAAGATTCTTTGCCTTTTTAATCAAATCAATATTAGCAGTATCCAAAAAAAACTTCATAATAACACCTCCGAAGCGATTTGGTTTCATATTGAAATCATTCATCTATTTTGGATTATCTTCAACAACTAATCCAATTATTTTTTATATTCATCGATTTTTTTCTGATTGGAGAATACTCAATGGGTACTTTAAATTATACCACTATTGTAAAAAATAAAAAAACAAAAAAGAAAATATCATTTTCTTATAAGAAATATAGTTTTTCAGGCGAATGAGCTTCTTGCTCATCAGAGGCAATTTTATGAATCAACATCGCATTTCCTATCCGATCAAGATATATGGTGTTAGGAACAATGGTAATGGCCGTTGATAAAAAAAACTGATCTAGATTTGACATATCTTCAACCACAAACTCGTATATTCCTCTGAATGTTTTCTGGAAAACCATCATAAAGGTAATTTTAAAGGCGGAAAAAAAAGAAGAAAAGAAACTGAAAATAAAAAACAAAATTAAACCCTTTCTGAAACAAAGCTTACTTTTAGTCATGATTTTCTTAATAACTATCATAAGTCCAATATCTAAAAACAACAAAATAAGAAGTGCTTCTAAACCGTATTGATAAGTTAAAGCAATCCAAAAAAACGACACCAAGAAAAGTACAAACATGGGTTCTCCTTGAAAGGAAAAAAAGGAAGACAAATTTAAATGGCGGGGACGACGAGACTCGAACTCGCGGCCACCGGAGTGACAGTCCGG
>CAYYNI010000227.1:0-3346 GCA_964472765.1 uncultured Thermotogaceae bacterium
TCCAGCATTCCAAAAGAATCGTATTTCAACAGTTCGTTTTGAAACCTGAGTTTCTTCTCGATCTCTTTTACCTTGTTGTACATCAGAGAGGTTTCCATAAAATGGTTGGTTTCAGAGAGTTGTTGATCCTCCCCTTCGATGATGGCTTTCATCTCTTCGATCGTATTGTCAACGGTTTTAAAGTAACGGTTTTGAAAGGCATTGGAAACAATCAGGATGATCAGGATAAAAATTAACATAATGAAAGAACTAATCGTGATGATATTCGAGATCTTTTTCAAATCCTGATTTCTGGCATCCCGGTTGGCGTTGATCTCACGGGCCATGTTTCCCAACAAGCTGATATAGGGGGCACTAGCTTTATTTACAAATGTAAGCCTGGGAAAATCGCCAATGTTTCTCTCAGCAAAGTCAAAACCTAAAGTAATCGTTTCTTTGAGAAAGAGACTTTTTTTCTCAAGGTAACCCTTCAATTCATCACTGACTGACGATAATTGAGAAAAGTGCTCGAAATCCGTGGCATCTGAATCCAATGCCAACACGTTTATTCGGTTCAGTGAACTGATCATGTTGTTGATCAGACTAACGGCGATTGATGAGCAGCTGTTGATCTTATCATTTTGTATGGTTTGGTTAAAATAAACGATTAAAAGCAAACTAATCAGCGCAATCAAAATGAAAGTGATGATGGTGGATCTTTTGTATATCTTTCGAATACTGTGTTCGTTCATTATGCTGCCCCCTAAAAAGCCCGCTCTTAGCAGGTGATATCAAAGAATTAAGCCGATATTTGTACTTTCAATGATATAATTATACACCAAATAGGACCGATCAAAATGGGTGAATGGGTGAAAATAATGAAAATAAAAGGGTATCAGCTGGTTTTGGTTCTTATCGTATTCTTTGTCATTCAGGGGTGGGCACGTTCCATAGAATTCAATTTGGATGAACCGTTAACACCCTTCTACTTGATCAAAATCCCGTTTGAGAACATCCCAGAAGATGTCCATTTCATCGAGGCGAACATCACGGTTACAAACGGATCTTCTCGACTCACGCATCAGTCCCATTATCCGATTCTCTCAAGTTTCACGGGCGTTCCTTTTTCACTTATCCACTTTATTTGGACTATTGGCCTCAATCAAGAGTCTCATATGGATCCACACACTCATATTCTTGTTTCTTATCAGTATGAACCGCCTTTTCATCCCTATTCGATGCTGCTGCATGTGGATTACCAACCGGAAACTCGTTCAAGGTCTGTTATCAATACGTTTAACATAGATTATAAAAATGGCAGTGAACAGCCATTAACAACGACTCATTCCAAAGCCATCATCTTCATCCATGGCATTCAAAGCGGTCAATATCATAATATCTTGGAAACCTTTTCAAACCCAACTCATGACGATTGGAAAAATGAGGATTTAAGGCAGTACTGGATGAACCACTACCAATTTGATGACGTTGATTATTTCGAGTTTCAATTTGATTCCCTGTTTGAAACAGCCCAACATTATGGGGAAACCCTCAGTCAAATCCTTCAGCAATCCGGAATTCTAAAAGCCTATCAGCAAGTCTACTTAGTGGCTTATAGTATGGGGACCATTGTTGCAAGATACGCTTTGAACACACCCATCTCACAATTGGGAGGCTATCTGGGTGATTATATACGGGAAACATTTTTAATCGGCGGCGTTTTGGAGGGTACTTTCTTTACCAACCTGGTGGATTATTGCCTCACACAAAGCCCTGCTGAAAAGGCTCCTCAGTTGTTTGAAACGGTTAATTCGACTGAAGAAGCGACGGAATTTATTGAGACATTGAATATCCTCTTTCATTTTGAACAATATGCCTTTGATCCTACCATCATGATGACGTTTCTTGAGCGATTTATCCAACTCTACCAAACGAATCCTTTACTGGCCAATGTGATGTTTATCAGCTGCGATGATATTCCCTTTATTGGCGGCCAAATCATCCCATTTCGGGGCATGAATTCCATGCGGTACACATCGGAAGATTTTCTCATGCAATTGGAAAAAACACTCGCCTTTCCAAAAGGTACTTACATTCTTAATCATCTATTGCTTGGATTAAATGAAGACGACCGTTTTTATTCAAAACAAATTTTGTTTACCTCTTTTATTTCAGAAGCTAAAGAAACTTTGGATAAAATGATATCCCTTTCCAATCGTTTCAATCTTCAGGGACTTTTTCAAGGGACAAAACAAGAAAAGGCGCAAATCCTATCCATACCTTATGTTCGTTTTATCGGTCAAAGAGCCCTATCACTCATTATGGAACGATTGGGCAATAGTGCTGATGATCCTTTACACGGTATGAATGACGGATTTGTCACACTATGGAGCGAGCGATTAACCGCTCATCAAAATAAAATCGATTCGAAAAACATCTATCTTTTTGAGAATTTAGATCATGCACAAATCAAAGATCACCCACAAGTTCTCCAAACCTTAAAAAAGCTGATTTTACGAGATTGAAAATTTATACTGGTGGTTTGCGAGAAGAATGTGAATTTGATATACTTATCGCAAACGGATAAACAAGGAGAACAAAAAATGGAAAACAACGAGCGTTTTAACTTGAAAGAGGAACTCTTTAACAGCATCTCCCACGGTGCCGGAGTTCTTTTTGCCATTACCGCTTTGGTTTTGGTCAGTGTTTTTGCCGCAAAAACAGGGGACGCTTGGAAGATTGTCAGTGGTGTGATTTATGGAGTCAGCCTGGTTGCCCTTTTTCTAGCTTCCACCTTGTATCACTCCTTTCCAAAAGGAAAGGTCAAAGACGTATTTGAAATAATAGATCATTCGGCAATTTTTCTGCTGATTGCTGGAACATACACCCCGTTTACACTGGTAAATCTGAGAGGCCCGTCTGGCTGGACGATATTCGGAATCGTTTGGGGATTAACCCTTGTAGGTATTGTGTTCAAAATCTTCTTCGTAAACAAATTTGTCGTCTTTTCCACGTTCATTTACATCCTCATGGGGTGGTTGATTGTGTTTGCCATGGGACCATTGGCTGAAAATCTTTCGCCCAACGGCCTCTTTTGGCTGGTTATGGGAGGAGTTTTATACACCTTGGGAACCCCTTTTTACATCATCCGTAAAATTCCCCTGCACCATGGCATCTGGCATTTGTTTGTTTTAGCCGGAAGTGTTTGCCATTTTATCACCGTTTTTTTCTATGTGATTTTATAAAGGGGCATCATACACGGAACAGCAGTTCTTTTACAAAACCGTTACATAAAAGGCTTGATTATTTTTAAAAAAATGACTATAATTATGGTCAAGAGGTGAGGGGTTTGAGAAAGTTTTCGGAA
>CAYYNI010000228.1:0-3335 GCA_964472765.1 uncultured Thermotogaceae bacterium
TGAAAATCGTTCAGATTACATCGGTTTCAGACACTGTACAAGCCTTTCTTTTTCCCATAATGGAAAAATTAATTCAAAACGGACACGAAATTGATATTATTACATCAGACACCGATTCAAAATTGAAAAATAACCCTTTTATCATCGATCATAACATTGCTGTGTACGATGTTCATATTCCCACCAAGTTCAACCCCTGGAAGATCTTTACCGCTTATTCCACCATGCTGGAACTCTTTAAGGGGTTAAAACCTGAGATTATACACGCCCATAGTCCTTATGCCTCCCTGATTGCAAGAAACGCCGCATCCAGTGCTAAGGTTCCCTATATTATCTACACCAGTCACGGCTTTTATTTCACAGAAGACATGAACTGGTTTAAACGCCACTTTTTTTCATATCTTGAAAAAAGAACCGCAAAAAAAAGCACCGATTATCTATTTACGGTAAACAGCGAAGACAGAGATTACGCGATTGAACACCACTTTTTAGAACCTGAGAAAATCATTAACCTTCAAAGCGTGGGCGTGGACACAAAGGTGAAATTCAACCCCATTCGCATCCACAGCAAAGTAAAGGAAACCATTCGACAACAGTTGAACCTGAAGGAAGGCGAGAAGGTTTTCAATTATACCGGATATTTAAAATCAGAAAAGGGCATCATGGAGTTATTGCAGGCATTTGCCATATTACACGGCAAATACCCTACTACCAAATTAATCATTGCCGGTGAGCCCCCCGATAAAAATGCGTTCAAATTAGAAGAAAAGGTTAAACAATTTATCAAAATCAATAAACTGGACTCAGCTGTTCAGTTCTTAGGCTTTCGCACGGATATCCCCGAACTGCTGAGTATCACAGATGTTTTTGTCCTGCCTTCTCATAAAGAAGGGATGCCCATTTCTTCTCTCGAAGCCCTTAGCATGGGGGTTCCGGTGGTTGGCACCAATATTCGTGGAATCCGAGAGGAGATCGTAGATGGCAAGACGGGGTATTTGGTTCCGCTGAATAATCCGAAAGAATTGTACAAAGCTATGGAAAAGGCCATGAATGAATTTCAAATCCCCGACGGAAGATGCCGCAAACGAGCCATAGAAAATTTTGATGAAGAAGATGTTTTGAAAAAACAACTTTCTATATACAAGCTTTTGGAAAGCAAAATTACCCAAATGGAAAATGGAGGTCCATCAGATGAATAAAATCGACTTGAGAAGCGATACTGTCACCCACCCCACACAAGAGATGTTAAAGGCAGCCATAGAAGCTCCGTTAGGGGATGATGTCTATGGTGATGATCCCACGGTTAATCGACTGGAAGCATTATCCGCCAAGATGCTGGGTAAAGAAGCTGCCCTGTTTGTTCCATCGGGCACTTTTGGTAATCAGCTGAGTCTGTTAACCCATACACTCAGAGGAGACGAAGTCATTTTGGGAAAACACTGCCATATTGTTGCCCATGAGGCCGGTGCATCAGCGGTGATTGCCGGCGTACAACTGGCCTATTTTGATGACGGCGGTGAATACCCGGATGCCACAATCATCGAGAAGATGATCCGTGCGCAAGACCTTCATTATCCCAGAACAGGGTTGATTTGTGTTGAAAATGCCCATTCCAACGGTAGAGTCATTCCCCTGAACACACTTCAAGGGATTAAAAAGATGGCAGAAAACCACCAAATACCCGTTCACATGGATGGTGCCAGGATTTTCAATGCAGCCGTTTCCTTAAAAGCTGAGGCCAGAGAAATCGCCGCCTGTGCGGATTCCGTGATGTTCTGCTTATCCAAAGGATTATGCGCCCCGGTGGGTTCCATGTTGGTAGGATCTGAATCATTCATCCAACGAGCCAGAAAAAACCGAAAAATCATGGGCGGCGCCATGAGACAGGCCGGACTCATCGGAGCCCCCGGAATTGTTGCCTTGGAAAAGATGACGCTCAGACTTGATCAAGACCATCAAATGGCCCAATACCTGGCTGAAAAACTCAGTGAGATCAACGGTGTCGAAGTATTGAAGGATCAACTGGACATCAATATGGTGTATTGCCGGATATCGGATCTGTCGGACCCCATGAGTCTGGTGGCTCACCTCCAGCAAAATGGCATTCTCGTAAACCCGGAAGATGACGGTCTGTGGAGATTTGTAACCCATTACTGGATTGGCGAAAAAGAAATCGATCTATTCGTCGACAAACTCAAGGCATTTCTGTCATTTTAAAAATACAGTCTCTTTGATTGATTCGTCGAAAACCCTCTCAATAGGCTGAATAATTGAATCAACAAACCTGCCGGGAAAGGATTGCCGGCAGGTTTTCTATTAGAGGTAGTTTTTTTGATAAAATTCCAAATACTCACCGGAAATCACCGATTGAGTCCAGTCCTGATGTTGCAGATACCAGTCGATGGTCAACTCAATCCCCTGTTCAAATGCTACTTTGGGCTCCCACCCCATTTCTTTTTTGATCTTGGAGGCGTCTATGCCATAGCGCCTGTCGTGTCCAAGGCGGTCTTTGACGTGTTTGATCAGACTCTCGTTGATGCCGGAATCCCCCGTTTTTTTCCTCAAGATCTCAATCACCGACTGAACAATCAAGATGTTTTCCCGTTCGTTGTTTCCCCCGATATTGTAAACCTCTCCACTGATACCAGTTTCAAATACCTGATCGATCGCCCGACAATGATCACTCACGTACAGCCAATCCCTCACCTGTTTGCCATCCCCATAGACAGGCAACGCCTTGTGATGAAGGGCGTTGTTGATCATCAGTGGAATGAGCTTTTCCGGGAACTGATAGGGCCCGTAATTATTGGAACATCTCGTTATCAGGGTGTATAAGCCATAGGTATCATGATAGGCCTTCACAATCAAATCCGCACTGGTCTTACTCGCCGAATAGGGGCTGTGGGGATCCAAAGGCGTGGTCTCCGTGAACAGTCCAGTAGGCCCCAAAGCACCATATACTTCATCGGTGGAGATTTGCAAAAATTTGTGCCCCTTTTTTTTATCGTAATGTTCTTTGAAGACGTGGAGCAAATTCTGGGTTCCCAGAATATTGGTTTTCAAAAAGATCTGGGGATCATGAATGGAACGATCCACATGACTTTCGGCTGCGAAATTGATCACGCCATCCACTTCATACTTTGAATAAATCGTCTCCAGCAGCTCTTTATCTGTTATATCCCCTTTGACAAAGTGAAATCTCCGTTTTTGTTCATCACCCAGCTGTGATAGATTGTCAAGATTGCCTGCATAAGTGAGGCTGTCTAATCCAATCATCTCGCTGTCCGGATGCTGATTTAAATAATAATAGACAAAATTACTGCCAATAAACCCGG
>CAYYNI010000229.1:0-3299 GCA_964472765.1 uncultured Thermotogaceae bacterium
ACTTTTTCTATGGTTACTGGGATTGGCGATTCTTATCACTCATTATCTTTTCAACCTGTATTGATTTTTTTGCTGGATCAAAAATAAACAAATCCAAAGATCCCAAAAAAAGAAAAGCCTTTCTCATCATCAGTCTCGTAACCAATTTGGGATTGCTCGGATTCTTTAAATACTTTAACTTTTTCGTAGAAAGTGCCAACGCCATACTCAGTAATTTTGGATTCAATATCACCACCTTAAACATCATCCTGCCGGTTGGCATATCCTTTTACACCTTCCAAACATTAAGCTACACCATTGACATATACAGAAAAAAACTTGAACCCACCCATTCATTTCTAAACTTTGCCCTATTTGTGGCCTTTTTCCCACAATTAATTGCCGGTCCAATCGTTAGGGCAAAAGAATTCCTGCCTCAGATTCATCGAGGCGTTAAACTTGACAAAAACGAAATCATTAATGGATTACAAATCTTCATCTTCGGAATGATCAAAAAAGTCCTAATCGCAGACCGTCTTGCCTTCTTTGTTGATCGAGTCTTTGAAGCCCCCGGACTCTATGAAAGTAAAACCATTTGGCTGGCAGTTATTGCCTATTCCATCCAAATCTACTGCGACTTCTCCGGTTACTCTGATATGGCCATTGGTCTTGCAAAATGCATGGGATTTGAACTCCCCATCAATTTCAGAATGCCATACATATCCAAAAATATCACCGAATTCTGGAGAAGATGGCATATCACACTCTCCACATGGCTGAGAGATTACCTCTACATCCCACTTGGCGGCAACAGAAAAGGCCCCAAAAGAACCTACATCAACCTCATGCTCACGATGCTCCTGGGAGGCCTATGGCATGGAGCCAGCTGGAACTTTGTAATATGGGGAGGAATCCACGGAGCAGGCCTGGCTGTTCATAAGTACTACATGAAAAAAAGAGGCGAAGAAAAAGAAAAAAAGAATATCATGACAACAGCAATTACCTGGCTAACAACATACCTATTCGTCATTACCTGCTGGGTCTTTTTCAGATCCCAGTCATTCACTATATCCACCATCATCTTAAAAAAGATGTATCTCAGTATCACCCCAGCAATTGAATGGCTCTACACACCAGCTTTAATGATCATCCCAATAGTCATTGCATCACATATATTCGGAATCATAAACAAAGAAAAATATCCAATCTTAAACATTCAAAAACCACTAAACCAATACATCCTATTCGTTGTCATTTTTGGCCTGTTTTTCCTGGCACCTGTTAATCCAACACCGTTTATTTATTTTCAGTTTTGAAAACACCTTACCAAAAGCCAACAATCCTCTCCAGCCTCGCTTTTCTCCCCTCTCCCCTCTCTACCCCCACTCTTTTCTAACCCAGTTTTTTTTCCACCTCTGCCCCTCTCCAAACCCTAAACATGGGCCCTTCACCAATTCCGATTATGTTTTCTTCCACTCACAACATCCTCAAGTAAAACCAAAAGACATTCTTGTTTTTAACTAAGAAATTTATCTAAATACTCAAATAAGTTCTCAGCTCACTAATGAGCTTCTTTTTATCATTTATCGCTATTTGATTTAAATTATATTGTTTCCATTTAACAGCTGGAAGTTTCTTAATATGCTTTAAAGAAAAAAATTCCCAATCCGGATTTCCCTCCACAAAACCTAATAAAAACTGCTTATCAGAAAAGTCCAAATTACTATTGATCTGTTTGATTAAAAGTTCCCTTGAGTTAAGCAAAACGTCTAACTTTACTGGAAGATTTGTCATTCCATTAAAAGAAACAGTAAATTCTTTGCTTATATCTTTTTTCCTAGGATTTAAGATCTCTATCATTCTTCTGTTATGAGAAATTAAATATACAAGAAAAGCTTGCTTTAGCTTCTGAGTGATTTTACCTGTTGCTAATATCGATTGAATATCAAACAAATCTCTTGGGTGTTGCCTATCAAGTGCTGCCAATATTTTCCCCGCATACAAATCCTCAAATGAAACAATTTGCATTTCAGCAAAACCAAAATCCTGTTCAGCCATTTTACTGATTCGTTTTTTTACAGATTTAAACACTGTGCCTCTTAAAACCGGAGAAATTTCTACTTTGACTGTTAAATCATTTTGCCTAACAATTAATTTTATGATATATTCTGTGCCAGTTATCTTTGAATAATGGATCTTACTGTTTGAAATGGAAATCTCTGTCTGTTTACCAATAGAAACTAAAGTATCGCTTATTTCCTTCAAAGATTCATTGCGATTCTTTAGTGGAAGATAAACAAGATCGATATCTACAGATAAGCGGGGCAAATTTTTGTAAAATAAATTGATAGCCGTTCCGCCTTTCAAAGCAAAACAATCATAATGACTGATGATGGGTAAAATTTTTACGAGCAATTTTACCTGCTTAATAAAATGATCTCTCATCAGCATTTTCACCCTCCTTAGGAACCGTTATTAAAAAATCTTGATCCAATGCCCCCCCCTTAACAATCTGCCTTTTTCCAGAGCCCAGATTTATTTTTTTCTGATCAATGTATTTGTACCATTTATGGTTGTTTTTCTTAGCCATCCAAAGAAACAACCGCTTCGCCTTCACTTGCTTACAATTCATCAAAAGCTCTTGGACTAAAGCAGGACGAAAATTAAAAGCACTTTCCATCATTAATAAAGCAGCGTTAACTTCTTCTCTCATGGATAATGCGGCCAAATATTCAATAAAAGCTCTTTCAGGAGTTGAGTATTTGATGGGCCAATCCCAAGTTCCAAAAGGAACATCAATTAACCCATTATCATAAAAATCATTAAACGGATTACGAGATGATTGCCTTATAAAACCATTTTTAACGATTGTATTCGACCATTTCGGGATTTTTTTATCTGAATAAATCAAAACATCGTCCTTCATTTTAAAGTCAAGGAATTGCTGGAACCCATGGTAATTCAAAGCACTCGAATGGCCCACATGTATACGATACCCCATCAAAGAAAAAGAATAAACAATATTTTGCCATTTTAGCTGTGGTCCGGGTTTTCTATAAAATCCGACAGAAACTGCTTTTAACTTACCCGAACGCAAAAAGTAATCGATAGCAGAACGACTAAACCTTTTTTCTTTCAACCATGCTCGATTAACAATTACCCCTTCATTCAAAACAGTCTCAATTTTTGGCATACCGACACCTACGTTTATTAAAAACTATAAAACCATACTTATAATATGCATTATATACTTTTTTTAAACCAAAATCAAAGTTTACTGTAAACCAAAATAGCATACTTATATTATGTATATAATAATA
>CAYYNI010000230.1:0-3285 GCA_964472765.1 uncultured Thermotogaceae bacterium
CTTATGTAAAAGAAAAGTACAAAGAGGATTATTTAAACATGCCAAACGGTTTGCCCGGTGTAGAGCTAAGCTTTCCGCTGTTATATAACGTGATGATGCTGGAAAACGACGGGATCACGGTCGAGGATTTGACCAGCCTGTTTAGCACCATGCCTGCAAAGATATTTGGTTATTATCCTTTTAAAGGGACGTTGTTTCCCGGTTCCGACGCAGATATCATGATCTATGATCCGAACTATGCGTGGAAAGTGAATTTGGAAGAGATGCATATGAACACCGATTATACCCCCTACGATGGTTTGATGTTAAGGGGAAAAGTAGACTCGACCATTTGTGGTGGGCAGTTTGTCGTCAAGGGTAAAGAATTCGTACACCAGGCAAATCCAAATATAGCGGAATGAAATGATATGATGAAAGATCAATTTGATTCATTGATTAAAAAATATGAACAATTAGAATACCACCTTCTCGGAAAACCTGAAAACGGTTTTCCGAGGCCTTCGTATGATGAAATGTACATGTCAATTGCCCAGATAGTTGCGCTGAGAAGCACATGTCTACGTGGTAAAATTGGTGCTGTCATTACTAAAGATACTCGAATTGTATCCATTGGATACAATGGCGCACCTTCAAAATTGGCGCAATGTGATCAATATGGTTGCATAACAGATAAGGAAAGGGGCGGGTGTATTCGAACAATACATGCTGAGCAAAATGCCATCGCTTATGCTGCCAGAGTAGGTATTCCCCTGGAGGGCAGTACACTGTATGTTACCATGAGTCCGTGCATTGATTGCGCAAAATTGATCATTGCCACGGGGATTAAAAAGGTCATCTATTACGAGGCTTACAGAAAAGGCTATGCTATTGATTATCTGAAAGTATCTGGGATTGAATTAGTCCATTTACAAACCGGTTTGAAAGAAATCTTCCAAAAATACTACACTTTAGAAACAGATGAATAGCGGATTATCCTCCACTTCTTTCAAAAAATAATCGCATGCCGTGTACATTCCTGCTGATGGTTTGCATCAGTAATTCTGCGGTTGCGTTGATTCCTTTCCAAAGACAATAAGCTTCTATAGTATTATCCTCTGTTTTTTGAAAATCGTTGAATTCAACTATCGCCTCTTCACCAAAAAGTTGATTCATATTTTTAATGAATTTTTTAAAAGTCTTTTCAGCGTCCGTTACATCCACAAAGCTGAAGATATAGGAAACGGATTTAATAGTGGCATCTTCGTTAAAGATAAATGTGAGTAGGCATGATTCACCGTAGAGCTCACTGATATAGACGAGTTTCAGTTCGCGTTCCTCGATAAGTTGTTTATTCATTCTATACCAGACTTCGGGTTTTTTCATTTCCCAGTTTACCACTTCAAACCCCGCCGGTATTTCATCAAGTGCTTGCTTTCGCAAATCTCTTGTCGTCTTTATGTCATCAACTTCAGTCTTTAATATCTCCAATTCGTTCGACTCTAAAGCGATAAATATCTCTTTATAAGTGTAATTGTAATCCAAAGGAAGTGCATAGCCGTTGATGATGAGAACGGCATTCCAAAGAACGGAAACGTTGTAATACTCATAAATCTCATCAGACCATATGTACGCTTGTTTAAAACCCTGTTGGTCTTCTTCTTTTCCTTCGTATGAGAGATAAACCATCGTATCCACTATATTTTCTTTTAGGAAATTAATAGCTTCATCCGGATAAAGAACTTCTATGCCAATAAATTTAACCCTTGAGCCGTCTGCAATATTTAAAAAAACCTGTCCCGACGAATCTTGATCCACCGAATTGACTTTCACCTTTTGAGTAAAAATAGGTTCAAAACCAATCAGATCACTATCATAAAAAAACTGGTTGATTTGGATAGTTTCAGCGAGAAGAAAGGTACTCATGAATAATAGCACGGGTAAAAGAATGTATTTTGTTTTTAACTGCATGTGCAGCTTGCCTTTTTCCGGTGATTCTATCACTCGGTTTTTCATGTACGCTCCTTTTACGAAAGGCTTTGAACAAAAAGTTTGATGACCTCTGCTCCTCCTACAAGTGTGCCGATAGTAGAGCCAACATTAGCTAAAATCACAACCAATAAAACCTTGGTGACTTTGTTTTTCCAAAAACCCTTGAAACTCATAACATCGTCAGAAAGTGTTTCAAAATCTTTCACATTAGGTTTTCGGATCAGTGCTTCCACTAATCCCGCAAACCAGCCGGCGGCCAATAAAGGATTTAAGGATGTGATCGGGGCAACGGCAAAAGCCGTTAATATGGACAATGGATGAGCTAGCGCAGCCACTGTTCCCAATGCCGCAAGTGATCCGTTCCAAAGTATCCAACTGATGATTTGAGCCCACCCGGAGGGCGGATTCATAAGGAAGGTGGAAATGATAAGGGCGATGATAATAACCGGGATTGCCCAGAGTACAATTTTCCAGACATTTGATCCTTCTGGAATTTTGGTGATTTTTTCCATATCCTGTTCTTTTTCGATTTCTTTCTTGATTCCGGGAATATGAGCCGCACCCAATACGGCAATTATTTTTTTTCCGGGAGCCGTTTTTATTTTATGAGCCAGATACTGATCTCTTTCATCAACCAGCGACTCTTTCAGTTCCGGAAAGGAATCGGATAATTCGGATAAGGTAGATGTTAGCATATCTTCCGTTTTCATCTTTTCCAGTTCCTCTTCAGTGATTTCCTCCTTTGAAAAGATACTGCCGATGATCATAACAAGTAATTTCATTTTTCCCCAGAATTTCATGTTACGCCATATCCTTAAAAAGGTTGTTTTGATGTCTCGGTCGGCTAAAACAAGCTCAGCGCCATTTTCTTTGGCTGCATGGATGCCTTCTATCATTTCTGCACCGGCATTAATACCAAACTGTTCGGCGATTCTTTTTTGATAGGAGGATAAGGCTAAGTTAACCAGTAAAAAAGCCGATTGCTTGCTTTTTACAATTTTGATGATGTCCATTTTTTCCCATTTGTTTTTATCAACCACTGAATTGTATCGGCCTTGATCCAATTCAACGCAAACAGTATCGGGCTTTTCTTCGTTGATCAGATTTCGTACCTCCTCAGCGCTTTGTTTGGATACATGAGCAGTACCCAGCAAAATTAGTTGCTTTCCTTGGTATTCAATTCGGTGAATGTTATTTTTTACTTCAAGTTCCACAAATTCACTCCTCTCAAACAATGACGGTAACGGGGTAAAAATATACCGGAATCCATTTTAACAGTCTATTTTACCACATCGTCTTTCAGAAAAACTTTATTTT
>CAYYNI010000231.1:0-3281 GCA_964472765.1 uncultured Thermotogaceae bacterium
ATTACTTTCCCCCCTTCTGTATAATATTGGGGTTTTTATCCCTTTATCAAAAAAAGGATGTGCTTGAAAGCGCATCCTTTTTTTTCAATTTTGGGTTATAATGACTTAGCCTTCAAATCTCAATAACGCTTTTAAGAAATCGGAAGAATAGTAAAAAGGGGGAATCATGATGAAAAGAAAGCTCCTCTTACCGATCATGGTCTTGATCATCACACTATTCGTAAGTTGTGCTGTTGGTGAAACAGTCAATAACAACGATGAAGAAGAAACAGTTAACCCCGTTGAGTCTGAAAATATCATGCCTGAAGATTTGGAGTATCTTGGTGCTTTCCTAACACCCGATCCTGATCCCGACGATGATTCACATATGTGGGAATGGGGCGGACAAGCTATGGCATATGACCCGTCCGGAAATCCATCGGTTTTGCGGGATGAATTTTCAGGTTCTTTGTATGGAGCAGGCCACGACGTGTGGAATCTGATCTCCGAAATCACGATTGCCAGACCGGTTATATCCCCAACTAAAACACTTGAACAACTGAATACGGCACAAACCCTTCAACCATTTGCAGATGTTAGAAATGGTTTGTTTGACTGGATCGATGAGATGCCCAGAGTGGGGATGGCACTATTGCCTCCGCAAGAGAACCAAACCACATCCAAGCTGTATCTATGCTGGGGACAGCATATTCAGGATCCTCATCCTTCACATATGTGGTGCGAAAAAGACTTATCACATCCCAATCCGCAAGGTGAGTGGTCTGTAAAGGGACTAAACCCATACAACTCAAACGATTATCTTTTTGAAATCCCGCAAGAATGGTCTGATCAATACACACCCGGACTAAGACTTGCCACGGGAAGATATCGTGATGGCGGCTGGTCCGGATTCGGTCCCACGCTGGCGGCAATCGGGCCTTACAACCACGGCAATCCACCATCTGACGGGCAGCAGTTGGATTCGAACATATTGATCCAATACGCTGATTATTACGAAGGAGAACCGGAACGATGGGATGAGATGAACGGCTATTGCCATTCGGATGAATGGTCGGGAGCAGCCTGGCTGTACACAGGAGATAAATCCGCTGTCGTCTTTGTGGGGACTAAGGGGATCGGGGAAACCTGGTACGGGGATCCTGACGGGCCCTGCATGGAATGTGGACTCCCCCATTTAAGAGGCTGGTGGAGCGAACAATTTCAAGGGTGGTTTCTATTTTACAGTGTATCAGACCTGGCAAAAGTGGCAACCGGTCAAATGCAGCCCCACGACATCCAGCCCTATGCCCATCTGAACGTAGACGATGTTCTGTGGTACATCGACTCCGAACAGGAAAAATATCACCTGGGCGCCTGCGCTTTTGACGGCGAGAACGGTCTGTTCTACGTCTTTGAACCCGGAAGAGATGCCTCATCCGGAAAGGGAATCAAACGATAATCCCCGCTATGAGACCGAACGCACCTTAGTCCACGTTTGGAGAATAAAGTAACAGCAAACCAAACAAGCAGCGCAAAAAAACAGGGCCAGTGATACGGTAATCGCTGGCCCTGTTCCATCTCAATTTCTAATCCCTCTCTGTTTCTATCCCCTCTTTATACTTCTACTGAATACCTGGCATTTTCAACAAGCTCACTTCTCTGGAATTCCAGCGCTTTTTCTATAATCTTATTTTCAATTTTCCCCGTCAATTTCAGCACTTTGCCGATGGGGTAACTTCTGGAGAGTTGTCGCTGTATGTGGAGTGCCATGTTTAAATCCTCTTCGGTTATCCATTGAAACGTCAGCAGGATTTCTCCCAGCTTCATCTTCGGAACGATACGGTACATGGTTCCGTTGCAATTGGGGCAGGGCATCTCCCTTTTCAACTCTTTTTCGCTTACTTTCTCTATTTTATTACATGAAAGACATTTGAATACCTGCATGGATTCCCCTCACTTTAGCATGAATCGTCTTGAAATTGCCCCAGGCGATTAAAATCCAATCTGTTTGCTCAACCAGTTTAAAGGCTCTAGTCCAAAGGTTCGATTGTAAAATACAATGTGCTTTCGTATTCACCGGCAGGGAAGGCGTACCAGTCTTGAGAAATATCCATCTTTAAGGTGAATGTTTCATATTTTGGCTCCATGATGACGAATGCATTCTCTCCGGTATATGATTTGTTCACTCCCGATTCGCTAAGGGGTTGGAATTGCTCATCTGTCCCCCATTTGTAGAATAACCTGTCCTGTCCATTGTTATCTATAATAACCTCGCTGTTCTCCTGCGACTGAATGCCGAAGTGTGACCCATCGTACATCAGCTCGACGGTTAACTGAGCGGGTATTTTATTCGCTGTTGACGGATTTCCGATCTTGATGTCACCGTAAAAATTAAAGATCCTGACTTTGCACTTGGCGTCAATTCTGCCTATGATGACGGTGCATCCGTAATTAAAGATATCAATGTTGTGTGCCGTAATGGAATTGATGTAGATAATGTCGTTGCAACAGGTGTTCACAAGTGCAATGTGTACCCGGTTGGCGGTGATATCCCCAAGGTTGATGATAGACGGGGTGCATGGTTGCGGGCATCCACAGGTTGACTGATGGGGATTGTTGCCTTTGCCGTTTCCATTATTCCCTTCTTCTTCTTCGGCAACATTCACATGATAATACTGATAATGCGTTTCTCCGATGTTGTTTTTGACCCCTTCGTTTAAAAATCGATGAAGAACGGTTTGTTCAAAAATTCCTTTCTCGATCTTATCCACCACATTTTTCCAGTTGGGGGTCATGGTCTCTCCCAGCAAATCAAATTGATTGCTGTTGCCTCGATTGGAATAGGGAAAAATGTCTCCGAAATACTCATATCCCCCACATGCAGCATACCCAACCAGTTGATCCAGGCGGATGGGTGAATAGACCCTGAGACTGCCGCCCAGTGTGATCCGTTCCAGACGCCTTGCACTCAAGGAATAATCCCCGTCCGAATAAACCGCCTCCAACGTCAGGTTGACTTCAGGCAGTTCCAGCGGGAGCTTGGGATTCTCGATCTCGGCTGAGATGGCGTCTTGCGTGGGCGTGAGTACAAACTCTACTGAAAAAAGTGATGTGATGGTGAGGAAGAGCAGTGATACCATGATTAAAACTATTTTTTTGTTGATCATGTTTACCAACCCTTCGGAGTAACTTGATTTAAGGAAAGCAGGCTGTTTAATCTAAGACAGCCTGCTTAAATTTTTATTTTCTCAATTATTGCGCTTCTATTGTTGCTGTGTAAGTAATCGTATAGTCTCCAGCAG
>CAYYNI010000232.1:0-3274 GCA_964472765.1 uncultured Thermotogaceae bacterium
CTGTATGGTGCTCTAACCCTTGTGGAAGAAAGAATGATCTCACAGGAGGAATAATGGCAGATATTGCAGCAGTTATCAGTATCGCATCTGAGGGTGTTTATTTGAATATCTCCGAATCAAAAGACGGTTTCATTAAAAGGCTTGAGTTCCTTTTCCAACCGTTGAATATCGGACAAGACACCTTTAATGATGGTAGGATTAGCTTTAAAAAAGTCGATAGGATTTGTAAGATCTTGGATAATTACAGGCAGCTGATGAAAGATTATGCTGTGAAAAAAGTTAAAGTTGTGGGAACAACTGCTTTAAGGGAAGCCACTAATATTACATTTATCTTGGATCAAATTAAAAGCAAAACGAATTTTGATGTGGTGGTTTTAGATGATCCCCAAGAAAAATCCATCATCTATAAGGCGATGTTGCTTAGGATCAACAGCAGCGAATTTAAAAATAATCGTCTGTTTTTAGGTTATATAGGAACGGGAAGCCTGGGGATTGCCATTTGTAAGGATAGAAAAATAACTTATTCTCAAAATGTCCGAATTGGTTCGGTTAAATTGCTTGAGATTTTAAAAAGCTTTCAAACAGACTCTGAGAATACTTATCATGTTATCAATGAATATTTAAGCAGCTTTGTTAAAACTATTAAAACCATTCCGAATATTGACAAGGTTGAGCATTTCATTACATGCGGACAAGAGATCGAGAATATCATTAAAATGACAGGTAAATTCAATGAAAAGAATTTTCAAGAAATACCCGTTCAGACAATTACTGACTTATTCGATAGAATTAAAACAAACACACCTGAGCAGATAGGTAGGAAATTCAACTTGCCTGATCATGATTTGGAATCTCTTTTACCGTCAATGGGTATCTACAAAATGTTTTTTGATATCGTTAAAGTCAGTCCGATTATCTCAGTGCCGGTAAAACTTTCAGAGGCCATCCTACTGGAGATGTTTTCAACTAAGGCGTATCTGGAAATCAGTCAAGTATTTGCAGAAAGTACAGTTATTTCTGCAAAAAACTTAGGCATGCGTTTTTTATATGATGAAGAACATGCCAATCAGGTAGAAAAACTGTCTTTGATTCTATTCGATTTGTTAAAACCAAAACATCGCCTGGAGAAAAGATACCGCTTGTTACTCCAGCTGGCAGCCATCTTACATGATATTGGTAAGTTCATTCAACTGAAAAATCATTCACAACATTCAGCAAATATTATACGAGGAACTGAATTATTGGGACTAGATCAAAGAGAAACAGAGATCGTTGCTTTGGTTGCAAAATACCACAGCACCAAATTTTTATTATCTGATGATATCAACTTACAGAAGATGGAACAGGATGATCGGCTAATTGTAGCAAAATTGTTGGCAATTTTAAGGATTGCTGACGCCCTCGATCGCTCTCATTCAAGTAAAGTGAAAGACATTAAACTCCAAATGAAAAGCAGAAAATTGAGGCTTAAGATCATTTCCGATCAGAGAATACTTTTGGAAAAATGGTCAATAGAAACGAAATCAGAATTTTTTGAAGATGTATTTGGCTTAAAACCTGAAATAATAAAGGAGTGAGCAAGTGAATTTAGATTCATATGAGTATTATTTCAACAGAGAGCTAAGTTGGTTGGCATTCAACGAGCGAGTCTTGGATGAGGCATTCTCAAAGAACAACCCTCTTTTGGAAAGATTAAAATTTCTTGCAATCACCGGATCAAATCTGGATGAATTTTTTATGATTAGAGTAGCTGGGTTAAAAGAATTAGTTAGTGTGGGATATACCGGAAAAGATGCTGCTGGGTTTTCTGCCAAAGAGCAGCTGGAAGCCGTTTCCAAAAAAGTCCATCAGCTTGTAAAAAAACAATATCGTTGTCTTAATCAGCTGATTTTGCCACAACTTCGTAAAGAGGGGATTTTTTTCATAGACGAAAAAGATTTGGATGAACGGCAATACGCTATTTTGGATGATTATTTTAATTCAACCGTATATCCTGTTTTAACTCCTATGGCCATCGATCAGGGTAGACCCTTTCCGCAGATTCTAAATAAAAGTTTAAATCAAGCTGTTATCATTGAAAATGAAAAAAAAGAGAAATTATTGGCAATCGTCCAGGTGCCATCCGTTTTACCCCGGTTCATAAAATTGTTTGATCGTGAAACGGAAGAAACGTTAAGATTTATTAGTATGGAAAAAATTATCAAATTATTTGCTAAGAAAATGTTTAGCGGTTATAAGATGATGAGCATTCATCCTTTTCGCCTAACTAGGAATTCCGATTTAAGCATTGATGAAGAAGAAGCCAGTGATTTGTTGGAAGAAATTGAAAAATCACTCAGGCAAAGGGAAAGGGGATTTCCAGTTCGATTAGAGATTGAGAAAAACCCCTCTTCAATAATCAGCGATATTTTATACTCCATGTTGTCTTTACATAAGGATGAATTATATGAGATAAATGGTCCGATAGACCTTTCTTCTTTCATGGATATTTCCTCAATAGAAGGTTATGAGAGTTTGAAATACAACCCTGTCATACCTCAACCAACTCTTGACTTCATCGATAAAAAAAGTAAATTTGATGTGATTAAAAAAAGAGATATTCTGCTCCATCATCCTTATCAATCTTTTAAACCGGTAATCGAGTTTCTTGAAGAAGCAGCTGAAGATCCTAATGTTTTAGCCATCAAGCAAAGCCTTTACAGAGTTAGCGGAAACTCGCCAATAGTAAAGACTTTAATTAAGGCAGCCGAAAACGGAAAGCAAGTAACCGTCTTGGTAGAGTTAAAAGCAAGATTTGATGAGGAAAATAATATTCAATGGGCAAAAAGACTCGAAAAATCAGGGTGTCATGTGGTTTATGGTTTAGTTGGATTGAAAACACATTGTAAGATATTGCTTGTAGTAAGAAAAGAAGCAGATGGCATCAAACGTTATGTGCACCTTTCAACCGGAAATTATAATGACAAGACCGCTAAACTCTACACGGATATAGGTATGTTCACTTCACGTGAGAGTTTTGGTGCGGATGCATCCGCTTTGTTTAATGTGCTCACCGGTTATTCTCAACCGCCAGAATGGAAGAAATTTTCTGTGGCTCCTTCAGGATTAAGAGACGAGTTTATTAAACACATCGAGAATGAAATTCAGTATGTTCAAGAAAATGGGATTGGCCGGATTATTTGCAAAAATAACGCCTTACTTGATAAAGAGATTATTAAAGCTTTATATCGAGCTTCAATGGCAGGTGTAAAAATTGATCTCATCGTAAGGGGGA
>CAYYNI010000233.1:0-3223 GCA_964472765.1 uncultured Thermotogaceae bacterium
ATCTGCCGGATATATGATAAATAATGAGTTTTTTTGGTTTAAAGCGTTTCACTTTTTCCAAAAGTTCTCCGATTTCCGTATGTTTATCGCCCCTTCGATCCTCGCTGTCTAAAAATGTACATTCATGTAAGAGAGTTGAAGTGTTATCCAGGTATTGATCATCGATGACGTTGCCATCTCCGCTCATGGTCAAAAGGGAATGAGAATAGTCTTCAGTGATATAATCCCTTCCGTGTTTCTTTATCAATTCCCTGATCTTGCTGTGATTCAATGAATGATAAGCTTCTTTTAACCTTTTTCTGTTTTCACGGATCTGAAATCCTAGCGTCACTTCATTGCTCATGTGGTCTGTGCTGAACGGAATAATATACCTTCCCATTTTGCCAGATTTCAAATCAATGTGATCACCAACATCGATCTCGTGCGTTGTCAATTCGTATTTTAAACGATTCCCGGTGCTCATAATGAAATCAAGGTAATCTTTAATCATTGTTGAATCTTTGTGAAAATAAATATCCAAGGGTTTTTCCCTTTCACCCATAGCGCTGCTTCGGGTGTTTAAGAAACCCCATAGTCCTGAGATATGATCGGCATGGGAGTGGGTTAAAAAGATTTTCTTAACGGCAAACAGTTTGTTAGTCAACATTGTGCTGATTCCCTCACCGCAATCAAAAAGGACTCGATCTGGCGCATAGTAAATCCAGGTGGAATACATGGCCTTTGAAAATGCTATTATCTCCAATTTTAATCTCCTGTTCTACATCTGAATAAGCCTAGTCTCAACTCTCTTTTTTTAAGTGTTGATAAAAGGATTGGTATGATACTATTCTTCCTTGGCTTCCAGCTTGATCTTTAGATTTCCTTTGACGCCCCCTGGAAATTTCACTTCGACATCGTAAGTTCCGATTTCCTTTAAATTTCCATCGAGAATGATTTGTTTTTTTTCAATTTTTTCGCCTAAATAATCACTTAATTCTTTAGCAATATCGCCGTTGGTGATCGAACCGAAAAGTTTCCCTTTTTCACCAGCTTTGACTTTGATGACAAAAAACTCCTTCATGAGCTTATCCAGTTTATCCATATTCTTTTTACGTTCTTTTTCTTCGTGTTCGTTTTGAACGCTTTGGATGCCTTCTAAATGCTTTAGAGCACTAGGTGTTGCTTCTTCTGCCAAATCCCTGGGGAAAAGAAAGTTTCGGGCATAGCCATCCGATACCTTTTTAATTTCACCTTTTTTTCCGACTTTGGCAACATTTTCCTTTAAGATGACTTTCATCTTAAACCCCTCCATTTCAGTAAAGTTTTTTTCTTTAACCATTCATTGAATTGAATAATCTCATCAATTGATTCTATTTCTGTACTATCTGTTTCATTCACGGCGTCTTTGACAATTTTGTAAATATCCGTAAAGCTGATTTTGTGCTCCAAAAAGAGCTGAACAGCAACCTCGTTTGCCCCGTTATAGGCAATCTTTAGTGAATTGGGCTCATTGATGATTGTATAAGCGAGTTGAACGGCTGGATATTTTTCCAACTCCATCGGTTTCAAGACCAATTTCTCTGGTTCAAAATTCACCGGATCATATCGCATGAGTCTTTCCGGATAGGTTAAGGCATAAGCGATGGGGATCTGCATGTTTGGTTGACCCGCATGCAGCTTAACCGATCCGTCTTTAAAGACGGCAATTGCGTGCACATAACTTGAATAGCTTAACATCGTTTGGATTTGTTCTTTTTTCAGATCAAAAAATTCCGCTGCCTCAATTATTTCAAGTCCTTTGTTAATCATTGTAGCTGAATCCACCGTTATCTTCTTTCCCATATTCCAATTCGGGTGTTGTAAAACATCTTCAACACGGGCTGATGAAAGTTTTTCGGTTGGCCAATCCCTCAATGCACCCCCTGAAGCAGTAATGAAAACCGTTTCAATATCTTCAAGACGCTCTTCCTGGATCAGCTGAAACACAGCACTATGCTCACTATCGACAGGAATAATGCGAGTATGAAGAATTTTGCTCATCTGCTTGATGAGTCTGCCCGCCATAACCAGCGATTCTTTATTGGCCAAACAGACCCTTCCTGCGTTTTTTAAAGCACTCACGGTATATCGAAGGGAATCTGACCCACTGGAAGCAATCACACATATATCCGGGCGTAAAGATTCGATCATTTGAACGGGATCCCTATAATAAGCAGAATCAATACCTTCGATTTCTCTTGAGAAGGAATAAGCTTTGGGGTGAATGCACTTTATTTGATCGATTAAGCGTTCAGACATGTGGGCTGCAATTCCCACGATCTCAAATTGCTTTTCAGCGGCGTTGATCTTTGAAAGTGCTTGAATGGTCTGGGTACCGATGGAGCCTGTAGATCCGATGATAACGACTTTATTGGTGTTCATATTTGAATTTCACCGGTCTGAAGCGGGCACATGGAGATATAATCACAATAGGGGCACAGAGCTGATTTTTTCGGTTCAAAATCATCTCCTTCAAGAGCTTCGTAAATCGGCATGCACCTTTCTATCAAAGTGTTTCTTGTTTGGTCAAATATTTGTTCATTTAATGACTTTTCAATGATACGGTTGGGTTCCAGGTAAAAAAAAGTGGAACTGTAAATCTTGTACCCTTGCTCGTTCATCAACCAGGCATAGGTAAACAGCTGAATAAAATCCACATATCTTTCGACTAATTTACCGGTTTTATAATCTATGACCTTGAAACCTTCTTTTCCGTTGTGAATGCATTTGTCAAGTCTGTCTATACGGCCAAGGAATTGAATCTCGTCATTCAAAGAAGCCTCAACAAACTGTTCACGTTGAATCGGCTCGGACATCAGCTCACTATTATAAAAATTATCCAACATCATCAACCCACGCTTACCATGCTCGATTTCCGTTGCCTTGTCCATTTCAAAATCCCCTTCTTCACGAAGTTTATTTCGCTCCATCTTCCATTCCATTCGGAACAAATTCTTCAACAGTTTTAAATCACGTTTTTCAGTTGAAAAATCGAAAAATTTCTCAAGGGTGCTGTGTATGGTTTGACCCAATAGTAGTGCAGGGCTTGTTTTTGTTGGAATTCTGCTAATATATTGAAATTTGAATTTCAAAGGACATTGTTCAAAAGCGGTAATCTTTGAAAAACTCATTTTCATATTATTCATTTGAAAATCGCTCGCCTTCTTCAATTTTTCTGCCGTTTTTTGCTTCCATAAAAGTGATA
>CAYYNI010000234.1:0-3200 GCA_964472765.1 uncultured Thermotogaceae bacterium
GGGGGGCATAGGCACTGATGGAAAGAACGCCCTGTATCACTTCAATCATCTTGCAGACTTCATCTTGATTCTTATATTTGTTGTGTAAGCGTTTTAAATGATTCCAACTTTTTTGAAAACTTCTCATATCGCCCATCCCGACTTTTGCAGCCGTTGAAACGGCCAAGGCGTTTAAAAACCCCGGGCTGTCCTCTGCCAAACCGTCTACGCACTTGACAGCTTGCTGAAAATTTCCTCGCATATAGGCAATTTCACCGATTAATTGCTTTTTTCTTAAGCGGTCTGTCGTCTTTTCAATCATGTGCTCAACATCCTCAAACAGAATAAGGCACCTATCCAGCAGAAAAAACTCGCGCCAATATGGATTTTTACCCATCTTCGAAGAAAAACGGGGATTAACAGGCTTTTGAGACTCAACGGGAATCTGCCACATCCTCCCTGTTCGACGAACTCCGGATATCCTTCCTTGTGCACACAATTCCTGAACACGACGTTGGCTAATCCTCCAACGCAAAGCAGCTTCTTTACATGTCATGACTTTCACAAATGTGGCTCCCTCTAAAAAATCGCATAATTTGTCACTTCTTATTATATTCGTTTAAACGAATAAATGCAATCACAAGGAACCTTATGTGAAAACAGCGCTTGTGATTTTGCACTTGGGGTTTGAGCCGATCATGAATCAAATCAGCTTTAACCCGAGACAAAAGACCTTGGCCAAGATCGCCATCATTGGTCGACTTTTTCTCCTGATGACTAAACTATTTCTTGTTTTTATTCAAAAACTTTCTGACTTCCTCTTGAGCTGAATCCAAGGTACAAAGGGTTGCAAAATGATAATTGGACAACTCAAGGGCATCCTGAAATTTCATGTCTTCCATTTCATAAAAAGACCTTTTCCCCATTTGCATCGCCACGGGATTTTTATCAGCTAATTTCCTGACATATTTTTTTGTTTCTTCTGCGAGATCTGCTTCAGGAACAATTTTGTTGATTAAGCCTATGTCTAAAGCTTTCTTTGCATCAATAATATCTCCCGTCATGATTAGTTCAAGGGTTCTTTTTCTGCCCAGGCTTTTTAAAAGGGAGACTGCAGGTCCCATACAAAACAAGCCAACATTAATAGCGGTTGCACCAAATTTGGCCGTATCACTTGCAATGGCCAAGTCACACGCGGCCACAAGTCCTATGCCATTGGCCACAGCGATCCTGTGAACGGAAGCTATTACAGGTTTAGCCATTTTTGCTATGGTCATATTCATTTCTTCCATCAATCTAACCCAGTCCAAATACTCTTTCATAGGCTTTCCGTCCACATAATTAACATCTATTCCCGTACAAAAATTTCTTCCGGTTGCATTAATCACGATGACATGAACATCTGAATCCTTATCCATTTCTCTCAATGCAGCATTTAACTCAGTTGCCATTTCGATGTTAAACGTATTATTGGCCTCGGGGCGATTTAATGTAATCGTGCCAATCTTATCTTGAATAGTTGAGATTATCGTTTTGTAATTCATTTTTTGCCTCCCAAATTCTATTTAAATACCATTTCCTTTCCCTGCTAAACTGTCCCCTGGGTACTACTTTTGTCCCAAAATAAGCATACTCAAGGGTATTTTGGCATTTAATATTTCTATTTCCTGATGAACAGCTGAAATATCATTGGGGCTTTCAAGAAATTCAACCAGATTAAAACCGTTTCTCTTCAAAGACATGATGATGTCTGAAACGGTGTGAACAAACCAGTATTGGGTTTTTGCTTCATATTGTTCGTCTCCAAGGTAATCAAGACCAGTATTTTCAACGATAGGTCCATCATGGAAATACTGATCCACAATCTGCAGTCTATTGTCTATGTCAGCATCGTCAAAGGGCAACATTTCTGAAAAAGGATGCATTTCATGCATGAAGAGATATCCACCAGAGCGCAGTAATTTGGCGCATAGATTAAAAAACAAGTTGATATCGGGCATCCAGCCAATGCATCCGGCTGTTGTGTGGACCACATCAAAACTGTTGTAATACGCCTTTGGAAGTTCATAAACATCCGAGCATATAAATTCACAGTCAATATGACTATTCTTGGCTCTTTCGGTTGCTTCTTCAATGGCACATTCAGAGATGTCTACTCCGACACAGCGCCTTGCCCCCATATTTTTGATGGATAAAAGTTCTGTTCCATTATTACAGGCAAGATGGATCACATCTTTATCTGAAATCTTGATTTGATCAAAAATCCTTAAAAGTTCTTGGTCGGTCTGTTCAATAAAGCCAGGTTGTGCAAATAATGTGTCCAACTCTTGTTTTCGTGCTTTTTGATGTTTGGGCATTACTTCATTCCATGCGGCTTTATTGGCATTTGTGTATTGCTTGATGTCCATTTTTATCCCGTCCTTTCTCAGATCATAACATTCAGTCATTTTTTAGAATGAAAAAATTATATCATAATCGTTTTAGTACAAGATAACCCATTCAACCATCTTCTAATTTCACGAAACTGAAAAAAAATGATACAATCTGTTGATTATGAAGGTGGTGGGATATGAAGATGAAGAAAACAGTAATCATGGTAACGATTACTTTCTTAATATTTGGCGCTTTAATGATGGGTTCTGATTCTGAAGGGATTAAAGAGATAAAAGAATCGGGAGAATTGCGTATCCTCATGGCTGAAGATGATTGGTGGCCTTTCTTTCATACTGATGCAACAGGTGAATTATCCGGAATCGACATTACCGTTGCTGAAAAGATATGTGAAACACTTGGCGTTCAACCGGTATTTATCAGAAAAGATAGTTTCAACCAGCTTGCAGCATCTTTAAATAATGGTGAGGGAGATGTGATCATCTCCTATTATTCCTATACGCCGCAAAGAAATATTGATGTTTTTCTCACCAGCCCTTATATCAACAGTGCTGATAGTTTGTTGATTAACAACCGTGTGCTGGAAAGAATCAAGAGCGAACACCCGGTCATCTCTCCAGAAATTTTGACAGAAGCACTGAATAAAGAACACTTTAAAATAGCAACAGTGAGAGGAACCTCACACGAACTGTGGGCACATGAACTTTTTGAACAATCACCGATAAAACTTTATGAGCCTTCTCAAATCGAACAAATGTTGACGAACAGGGAAATTGATGCCTTTTATTTTGATGAGTTATGGACGAAATTCTTTCTGACGGTAAACCCGG
>CAYYNI010000235.1:0-3161 GCA_964472765.1 uncultured Thermotogaceae bacterium
CCAGCAAGCCAAAGTCCCGAACACCTGGGAATGCCTGGGTTACCGTTTTTCCGATAACTTCTTTTTTGTATATTCTTTCTATCTTTTCAGCTGCTTTGTTGATATCAACAATTTGAAAATCGTCTCCATCATCCACTGCTCGATATATCACCACACCATTTTGTATGTTTTCAAACAATTGAAAATATTGTTCCCGACTTTTTTCCAATGCACGGGTAATCTCAATTTGTCTGGTAATGTCCTCAAAACTGGTGTACACCTGATAAGGAATAGGGTCGTTTCCATGAAATTCCGGAATGGCGTTGACCTTTATCCAATGGGTTTTATTCTCCTGCTGATGGTAAACACCCATGATTTCGCCATAAACCGCTTTACCGGTTTTGAGAGCTACCATTGCAGGATGATCTTGTCCCGGGTACTGCGAACCGTCCTCATGGATGGTTTGCCAAATGGGATCTGCTGAATCGAGGCCTTGTATTTGAGAAAGCTTAAACCCCAATATCTTTTCGGCTGCCGGATTGGCATCGATGATCCTTCCCGATCCATTGTGATAGATCACCCCTTGTGCCATTGTTTCAAAAAGGGTTCTGAATTTTTGTTCACTTTTTGTCAATCTGCTTTCCGAATCCTTCCGTTCAGCTATGCGGCCGAGTCGTTCGCTAATGGAATCGATGAGTCGCTTTTCGCTCTTAAGAAACAGCTGGGATTTTTCTTGAAGGGGCTGTCCCTTCAAACACACTTCCAAAGAACCCGCTTGTTTGCCGTGAAAAAAGATGGGACTGTCAAGTTTAAAAGGCGTTTCAACAAAAGCCTCGGTTGCATAATGCATCCCGTTAAAAAGAATTCTGGCATTCGTGATAGAAGGATTTTGAAAAGCAGGGGGGATCAGTAAAACAAAACGCTCGAATAGCTCCTCCAAAGAGAGTTCTTTCTCTTGGACAAGCTCAGAAAGCTGAAATATACAGTTAATCTCTTTATTTCTTTCCCTTAAAGCCTTTTTTTGTTCTTCAAGTTCTTTTTGAGTTTCTTTCCATTGGGAGATATCCGTATGGGAATCGAACCCAGTTGTTCTTTTGCCGTCATTATTAGACATATCCTACCCCTTCAATTAACAAACGGACAACCTAAAAAGATTGTCCGTTTATCATGCTTGATGGATTAAAAATCTCCGCCGTCGTCTTCTAAGGGGATTACATCTTCGGGGGAAGCCACGTGGGTTTGTTTGGTTGGCCTCGCAATGGTGGTGCTTTTAGGCTTTGGCATGGCTTGACGCTGATAGTTTGCTTTGGCTACCGGCTTTTTCTGTTTGGAATAGCCGCCTGTTCCCCCTTTATTTGTGTATTGCTGGTTCCCGTCTGAAGATACTCCCGTGATCATTTCGTTCAACTGTAAAACGATGTCATTCAGGCTTTCAGCTTGTGCACTCATTTCTTCCGAGGAAGATGCTGTTTCTTCGGCGTTTGCCGCATTTTGCTGGGTTACCTGTTCCATCTGGTTGACCGCCTGGTTGATTTGGCTGATCCCCTGTGTTTGTTCTCGGCTGGCGGAATTAATTTGGTCGATCAATTTGCTCAGTTCGTTTGATTGGGTATTGATTTCCTGTAGGGCTTCTTGAACCTTCTGAGCGACATTTACCCCTGATTCGGATAACTGTACGTTCTTTTCGATGATTTCTGTTGTGTCCTGAGCCGCTTTGGCACTTCGTTGTGCCAGGTTTCTCACTTCTTCAGCCACAACGGCAAATCCCGCTCCGGCTTCTCCCGCCCGGGCGGCTTCAACTGCCGCATTTAACGAGAGGAGGTTCGTCTGGAAGGCGATATCATCGATGACCTTGATTATTTTTGAAAGTTCTCCTGAGGAATCTTTGATCTGTTTCATAGAGGCCATCATTTCTTTCATTTCCTGGCTTCCTTTGTCGGAGGCTTTCGCTGCAACTTGTGCGATCTCTGTCGCTTTGGCGGTGTTGTCAGCTGTTTGCTGGAGCATGGAGTTAGATTCGTCCAAGGTGGCTGAGGTTTCTTCAAGAGACGAGGCCTGTTCCGAACTGCCTTCAGCCAATTGCTGGCTGGCTGCAGAGAGTTGTTCAGAGGCTGAAGCCACTTGTTCGGCTCCATCCCTCAGGTTGTTGTTGATTTTTGTCAGCGGACCAACGATGCTCCTGACGATCATCAAGGCGATGACGATACCGATGATGACGCCAACCACGGACAGTACCAAAACCAGCATGATGGTTGAGTTTTGCGTGGCTTGCATTTCTTCCGCTTGTAAGGTTCTCAATTCTTCAGTCTCACTCTGAAAGCTTTCTCTGGATCTTGTCAGTTGAGCCGTCAACGTCTGGCTGGTGTTGAACGCTTCGATGTTGTCATCAAAAGCCGTTTGATAATCCCTTGCCGCCTGTTCCAAATTCGTATAAAGGTTTTTGTCATCCTGTGATTGCAGTATTGATTTTGCTTCTTGTATTTTGCTGTAAATCGTGGTCATGTGGTTTTTCATTTCGGTCACGTATTGATTGGTATGATAAAGTTGGAAGTTCTTTTCAATGATCCTCGCCTGATAAGCCATTTCTTTCAACGCAGTGGAATCGTTTACCTGATGCGTCTCATTTGCGATGGTTTGGGCATCGGCGCCGTTTTGAACGGCAAGCTCAAGGTCTGTTGACTGCTTTTCATTCATTTGTTCACACAACAGAACAAATGAATCCGCAGAATCAATCATGACCGTTCTCGTGTTGACGATATCCTCTTCCTGATTTTTGACAAATTGGTTGAAATAGCCCTCATATTCTTGCGCAAATTTCTTGATTTGATCCATTTTCGCTTTATCCGTTGCGTCGTTGAGCTTTTCTTTGGTTTCATCGATTTGTTTGTAGATATCTTGCAATATCACCGGGAGGTTGGCCTTGGCTGTTTGACTGCCTGTCCCGGCATAATCCTTTGAGTTAATCCCCACATTCAGCGAAAATTTTACCAGTCGGTTGGCATCGTCGGCGGTTTCAACCTTGTTTGCCGAATTGGTGATTCCATTCCAGGACATGAATCCCACGACAGTAATAATCGCCAGTAACAGAATAAATCCCATCCATATTTTAGTCGATAGTTTCATCTTAATTCCGAACATTCCCCATCACTCCTTTGCCTCTTCGGCTATAAATGCCATCTCTT
>CAYYNI010000236.1:0-3156 GCA_964472765.1 uncultured Thermotogaceae bacterium
CCGAGCTAATATAACTTTCTGGATATTTCCCCCTGAAAGTGTTTTCAGTTGAATCAAAGGGTTTGGCGCTTTGACATGAAAGGTTTTTATCAGTTTTCTGCAATGCTTCATGATCTTGGTTTGATCCAAAACAAATCGATGGGGTGGAGAGTCTTCATCCAATGTGGTGCTGACAAGGTTTTCCCAAAGTGTGAGCTGCTTGTCTGAACCCAGTTGAAACCGATCGGATGGGATATAAGCAATTCCCATTTTCCTGGCCTGTTTTGGTGTATGGTGCCTGATCAGTGTTCCAAATAGCCAAAATTTTCCTGTGTAACCTTTTTCATAACCGGTAATGATATCAATGATCTCTCGTTGACCGCTATTTGCCATTCCGGCAAATCCCAGAATTTCTCCCTTATAAAGCGTAAAAGACAGGTCTCGAAGAAGGGTGTGTTGTTGTTTGTAAAGGCTAATACGATTAAACGCTAATATCCTTTCATCTTGAATGCGCTGATGATCAATTTGATCAAAATGAACTGGTTTTTCATTGAATAGTAGTCCTAGCAATTCGTGTTGTTTTGGATCATCCTCTTGAGGGTCAAAGGTCTGCAATATCTTTCCCTTACCCATGATAGTAAGGGTATCGGCAGTGTTGAGAGCTTCTGTTAATTTATGAGTGATTAAAATAATCGTTTTTCCAACCTTTTTCAATGTTCTAATGATGTCAAGCAAGCGGTCTCTTTCCTGAGGTGCCAGTAAGGATGTGGGTTCATCCATAATGATTAAATCGGTTCCCCGAATAAGGTTTTTTACAATCTCCAGAATTTGTTGGATATGGGTGGAACATGTCGAGACAGGCCAATCCAAGGGTAATTTCAAATCATATTCTTTCAGAACCCGGGTTAGTATGTTTTTCATTTTGCGCCTGTCAGTTAAAATGAACTTTTTGGGTTCTATACCCAGAAAACAATTGTCCAAAACGGTAAGCGTTCGGACTAGTTTGAAATCCTGGTGTATCATGCCTATACCCGCTTTGATTGCATCGGCGGTTGATGAAAAGGTTATGTGGTTACCCTTATAGATGATTTTTCCCGAAGTTGGGGAGATCAGGCCAAAGATGATATTCATCAGAGTGGTTTTACCCGCTCCATTTTCACCTAAAATAACATGAACTCGTCCCCGTTTTATCGTGAGATCAATATCCCGATTGGCAACCAAACCGTTGGGGTAAATTTTTGTGATATTTTGTAATTGCAGCAGAGACTCATCTAAACTGCTCATTTTTCACCCGTTTGTTTAAGAAGACGTCGATGAGCGCATTCATTACCGTTTTTGCAGGCTGATGCCAAATCTCCACTGGTTAGCATTCCGTCTATAAATCCGGCATTGAAAGCATCACCGGCTCCGATACTGTTGCTGATGGATAGCTTGTTTTGACTCTCGATGGACAGTGATCCTTTAGAGCAAACAATCGTCGAGCCTTTAGCGCCTTCTTTGATGATGACCTTCACTTGATCGATCATTTTTCCGAACTCACAGTGCTGATTCATTAGGGTAAATTCTTCTCGGTTCGGCAGAAGATAATCCGTGTAGGATAAAGCCTCCAGGATTTTCTCAGTTTGGTTTTTTACTGGATTGGTTCCCGGATCAAGAGAGCAAGGGATTGATTTTTCTTTTGCCTTTTTCATGGCGTAGATTGCTCGTAGAAACTGTTCTTTTTCAGTTAACAAATAACCCGAGATGTGAAGCCAGCTAATTTGATTGGTGAACTGATCGTACAACTGATAATCCAAGGGAATGGGCATTGAAGATCGTGATGAGATCATGGTCCGTTTGCCGTTGGGAGAAAGAAGGATGTATATTTTCCCTGTGTTGGTTGATTCTTCCAATATAAAAGAGCGATCCATACGGATGGCGTTTAAAGCACTCTTAATAAACTGTCCTTCTTTATCTTTGCCGAATGTTGCCAGCAATAAGGGATGATGTTTAGTCGCCGTTAGTTCAAAAGCTGTATTAAAAGCAGACCCTCCCAGATGAAGATGTTCTTCTTTGAGGATTACCTCAGAGTCTTCCTCGGGGAACTGATCCATTTCCAGTAAAACATCTAGAATGATATCTCCAACAATACCAACCTGATCCAATGTCAACACCACCTTTCAACTGATTATACCTGACTCGACGGCCGTGGGCAAGAAGGAAATAAAAAACCATCCGGTTTGGATTGAAAAATACGGATGGCATAACCTGTTATTGAATGTTATAATCGATGATAATCCACCAATCATTGGAGGTGAAACAAGTGAATATAACGTTTCTTGGGACTGCTGGCGCTATTCCAACAGCCAATAGAACAAATACATCGCTTTGGGTGGAATTTGAAAAAACAGCAATACTCATAGATTGTGCCGGTGATATCTTTCAGAAAATAAAAAAATACAGATTGTCCGAAGATAAATTGGATCATGTGATCATCACTCACGGACACATTGATCACACATACGCCTTACCGGCTTTATTGGAAGCCTTGAGATTACAAGGCAGGAAAAAGCAGCTCCATTTATCCATCTGCGAATCAGCTTTTAAAAAGCAGTATCAGATATTGGACTTGTGCAATTTGTTGCAAAGGGAGGACGGTTTTCCCATTATTTTTCATACTATACCTCTAATTGATAATTATCACCTGATATCAGGCTGTGATATGGACTGTTTTACTTATCCGGTACACCATCTCATCCCCAATGTGGCCTTGAGGGTTACAAACGGGTTTATGAGCATGACCTATTCCAGCGACACAGAGCCTTTTGAGGGATTTGCGGCCTTTGCCATGAATTCAGATGTACTGATTCATGAATGCCTGGTTGCCAAGTGGTTCAGTGAACCATTAACAGGGCATTCCAGAACGGATCAAGTGGGAAAGATCGCTCAAAAGGCAAAAGTAAAAACCCTTTATCCGGTCCATTTTTCACCCAGAGTAGATGAAAACCTCCAACAATTTCAGGATGAAATCGCACAAGAATATACAGGAACAATCGTCATTCCTTATGATGGGTTACAATTCAGATTAAAAGATGATAAAATAGAAAAAATATAGCACAAATACACAAATACGGGGAGGTTAACAATGACAAAACAAGAATTTTGGAAATTCATTGAGGAAAACGAGGTGCTTTTCGT